>JADLFD010000499.1 GCA_020845805.1 Verrucomicrobiales bacterium
CCCCACATTCCCGCTCGCGACATCCGCCAGGTACACATCCGCCGATCGATTGCCGTCCCCCGGCCGCCATGCGTCCGAGGCAGACTGGAACACCACCGTGCCCTCCGAGTTGAAACCGGGGCGAGCATAGTCCATCCCTCCCACGGGCCTGCCGGTCTCATTGGTGGACATCAACGCGACCTCCCCCGTGGCCAGCGCCAGACGATACAGTTGAACCTGGCGCGCTGGCGTTCCGAAGGCCACCAGGTTGGTGGCCAGGCTGGTAAACACGACCTGATCTCCCGCGGGCGAAAGGGCCACTTCACGCGCGCGCACCGGCGCCAGGGTCAACGCGTTGGTCGGCGTCACCACTCCCGTGTCCGCTCGCCACACCCGCAACACTGCCGGCTGCGAGGGCGCCAGCGACTGCGTCAAAGCCAGCGCGTCCCCGGCGGCGTTAAAACTCAACGAGGTCGGTTCATCCAACAGCGTTCCTCCCCAGCCCACCGCGCCTCCCACGAAACTCGGCCCCGCCGCTGTCAGGTCCACCACCTCCACGAGATTGCTTCCGTTGGTGGTGGAGATCGCGACCCAGGTCCCGATCGCCAGCCGCGCGCGTCCGGGCGCAAACAACAGGGTGCGCGCCTCCGCGGTCGCGCGCACCAAACTCACCGGGCCCAGGGTGGTTTCCAACCGGAAGGTCTGCGCTCGAGCCACGTCGTGGACGTAGGCCCCCAACGGTATTCGCTGAGTCGCGCCCGCCACCACGTTCGTAGACACCGTCGAAAATGCCACCCACTGCCCATCGTCGCTCACGGCATAGTCATCGATGTCCTGTTCGTTTCCCGTGCCTTCCCGCGCCTCGCGCGTCACCAGGGTGGTCGTGCCGGTCTCCACCCGGTGCAGAAAGACGTCCACCCGTTCATCACGGTCCGCCACCGCCGCGTCGAGGTTGCCGGCTCGACTGCCGAAGACCACCCACTGCCCGTCCGGCGTGAGGCCCGGACCGAAGGAATCGCCGTCGCCCTCCGCGCCGTCCGTGGCCACCGACACACGCACGGTGCGGCCCGCCACGCGATCCCGCACGAACACGTCCGCCAAGCCGTTCCCATCCCCGGCCACCAAATCGGAGGCACGGCTGGCAAACACCACGAATCGGCCATCGGCCGAGAGGTCCGGTGCAAAGGAATCTCCATTCCCCGATCGTCCCTCGGGGGTCACGCTGATCAGCGTGGTTTGTCCCGTCGCCAGTTCGCGGACGAACACGTCGCGCCGAACCCCGTTCAGATCGTTGGTCACCAGATCCGAAGCCGAACTGGCAAACACGACGAACCGACCGTCACGGCTGAGTCGTGGAGAATCGGACTCGCCGTTCCCCGTCACGCGCACCACGCCGACGACGCCAGGGTCGGGCACCGAGACGCGCTCGGGCGCCGCCCACTGGGCCGAAGCCGCGCGCCCATCCAGCCAGAGGCTGACGGCCACCAGAACGCTCCACTTTGCCCGGACGGCGTGGACAGCGCCCCATCGCAGCCAGCGAAGGTCCCCCAGGGCTCGTAGTATTCCCGTCATGCGTGCCTCCCGGATGCTCCCGTGGTGGTCGTTCATGGCACGCCTTGGATGCGCCGCGACGCCGCCTCCTGGATGCGCCGCACGTCCGGGTTGTTGGGCTGGTTCACATTGAGCGGCAGGTTGGAGCCCGCCCGCAGGCCGGGTCGGGTGCGCACATCGGCCCACCGCCACGTCTCCACATGACCGTCCGCGAACGACATCGTGGCGCCTCCCTCATGGCGAGCGGTGGGATAGTCCACCAGGAACAGCCGCGCGGGCTGCTCGGGGTCGTAGCCGTCCATGCTGATCAGGAAGCAACCGTCGTTCAGGCTGTCCTCCCGCTCGTCCACGAACACCAGGCAGGAGGCCGGACTCGGATCCACGATCTGGTACAGGTTGGTGACCATCCGATACCCCGCGGTCCACGGGGCCAGCCGCTGGCCGACATAACTGTTCATGGCCACCGACCGCACCCGCGGCTTTCCGGTGCGTGCCCGGCTGAGCGAGTTGTCCGCCGGACACCGATAGACGGACGTGGAGCCGACGTACGGACCGAGTTGGGAGTCCCGCAGCAGCGCGAGGTTGGTGTTGGATGGCGATCCGTTGAAATCCAGCCAACCCGCCGCCCACGTTCGGTTCGTGGACCGCGGGTCCATGGCGTCGCCGCCATCCAGGTTTCCCGGCAGCCGCCCTACGTGGTCCTCCGCATAGAGCAACCAGCCCCGCGCCAGCTGGCGGAAGTTTGCGGTGCACCACTGTGAATCCCCGAGCGTGCGTGCGCCTCCCCAGGTGGGGACCGCCACCATGGCGATTAGGGCGAGGGCGACCGCGAGCGTCAGGCCCTCGAGCCGGGTGAATGCGCGGCGCCTTCGTTCACCGGCGGCGCACGAAAGCATGGTTGTGCGGGACACCTTCATGAGAGTGAAACGCGCAGACAGTCCACCACCCACCTGCCTTGCGCAAGCGACGGAGACCGCTCCGAAGGTCATGGCCGCCCCGGTGCGAGTCGGCGGCATCGGGGTCGACGAGGGCAGCCCGTCCGTCGAGATGACCCTCGAACGCCTCGCGAGGATCCGGCGGCTACGATGCGTCCAGGCACCTTCGCACGGCGTCTGCCAGACGGCGGCTCTCGTAGGGCTTGGGCAGATAGTGGATGCCCGCCCTGTCGATGGCGCTTCGCTGCGCGAACTCGTGGCTGTATCCGCTGGAAATAATGACCTTCAGGCTCGGCTTCCACGCACGCACGCGCGCGGCCAACTCCAGCCCGGTCATCCCCTCGGGCATGATCATGTCCGTGAGGAGCAGATCGATCTTCGATCCATGTTCCCCCCAAACCGAGACCGCCTCCTGGCCATTCTCGGCTTCCAGGACCGAGTAGCCCTGCGCGCGCAGTGTCTGCGAGAGCAGTCGACGCACGTTCGGCTGATCCTCCACCACCAGGATCGTCTCCCGCCCTCCTTCGATCGGTGGCAGAGGGTCGGCGGCCGACTTCGCCGCCGGGGCGCCGGTGAAAACTGGAAGGTGCACGCGAAAGGTCGAACCCACGCCCACCGTGCTCTCCACCTCCACCCACCCGCGATGCTGCGCCACGATGCCATGCACGGTCGCCAGGCCCAGTCCTGTCCCTTTCCCCGGCGCCTTGGTGGTGAAGAACGGATCGAAGACGCGCTTCAAGGTTTCGGGATCCATCCCGTGCCCGGTGTCCGTCACCGCCAGCGATACCACGCGGCCGTTGGGACGGTTGGAACCTACGGGCGCCTTCGCCTCGCCAAAATCCACCACCGAGGTCGTCAGCGTGATCTTCCCGCCCTGGGGCATGGCGTCCCGCGCGTTGACCACCAGGTTCATAATCACCTGGTCCATCATCCCGGCATCGGCTTCCACCATCGGAAGTGCGGTCCGTTGCCCCAACTCCAGACAGATATGCTCGCCGATCAGCCGCCGCAGCATTTTCAGGAGATTGTCGAGCACCTGATCGAGATCCAGTGGCTCCAGGGACATGACTGCCCGGCGGCTGAACATGAGCAACTGCCGTGTCAGGTTGGCGGCCCGCTCCACCTCCTGGCCCATGTCCCCCAGCGCCCCCCGCGACTCATCCCCCAGAGTGGAATCCATCTGGAGCAGGCCAATCTGCATCATGATCGCAGCCAGGATGTTGTTGAAGTCGTGGGCAACGCCCCCTGCCAGGTGCCCAATGGCCTCGAGCTTTTGGGCCTGGCGCAACCGCTCCTCGAGACGCTTCCGCTCCGTGATGTCGATCACCACCCCGAGGTACCGCGCCACCTTCCCCGCCTCGTCACGCAAAGGACGCCCGAGCGCCATGAGCCAACGATCGCTGTCGCCGGGCGCATTCACCCGCCATTCCATGTTGATCTCTGCATCGCGCGCCACCGCCTCCAGCAGCACCCGCTCCAACCGGGGTCGATCGTCCGGATGGACGCTGTGCCGCCAGCCTTCATACGACGGCTCGCAGGAATGCGGGGCGAGGCCATAGAGTTTCCACAGCTCATCCGACCAGGTGTTCCTGCCGGTGGAGAGCTCCCACTCCCATGTGCCGGCATTCGCCGCATCCATGGCCATCGACCGGCGTACCTCGCTTTCCCGCAACCGCTCTTCCGCCTTCGCACGCCGGCTCTCGTTCTCCAGATTTTGAATACCGAATTCGATGTCCATCGCCGCCTCATTGAGCAGGTCCAGCTCCTCGGCCTGAAATGCGCCCGGGACGC
>JADLFD010000500.1 GCA_020845805.1 Verrucomicrobiales bacterium
CACCGAAAGGCAGTATCGACGGCTCATGAGTGCATTCGAAAAGACAGGCAACATCGTTGGCAGCGCCCTGCGGGCGGACGTGCATCCGCAGACGGCCCGGAAGTACATCCGAGCGGCCAAGCCGCCCTCCGAACTCCAGAAGCCACGAACGTGGCGAACCCGACCCGACCCCCTGGCGGGCGTTTGGCCGGAGGTGGTGCGGATGCTCGAAGCCACACCGGAACTGGAGGCTCGCGCCCTTTTCGACCACTTCTGCGCCCGCCCCGAGAGTGGATTGCAGGAGGGCCACTTGCGGACGTTTTTCCGCCGAGTGCAGCACTGGCGCGCCACCGCTGGACCGGAGAAGGAGGTTTTCTTCGCGCAGATCCGCCGGCCTGGCGAGCTGATGCAGCTGGACTGGACGCATGCGCGGGAGTTGGCGGTGACGATTCAGGGAGTGCTCCTGGATCACCTGCTGTGCCATTGCGTGCTTCCGTACTCCAACTGGGAGTGGGCGACGCGGTGCGTTTCCGAGTCGTTCTTGAGTCTGGTGGGCGGCCTCCAAGCCGCCCTCGGCCGGTTGGGACGCTGCCCGGCGGTGCTGGGAACGGACAACAGCAGTGCGGCCACGCACGAACTGGAGGCGATTCCAGGGCGTTCCCGGGGCTTCAACTCGGACTACCTCGAGCTGTGCACGCACTTTGACCTGACGCCGCTGACGATCCACGTGGGTTGCCCCCACGAGCAGGGCGACGTGGAGTCGGGCAACGGGCACCTGAAGCGACGGCTCAACCAGCACCTGATCCTGCGGGGCAGCCGGGATTTCGACTCGCTGGAGGCGTACGACCGCTTCGTCGAAGGGGTGCTGCGCGCCGCGAATGCCCGGCGACAGGCACGACTCGAGGAGGAGTTGGCCTGCATGCGCCCGTTGCCGGGCGGCTGGCTGGCGGAGTACCGGGAGTACCGGCCGAGGGTCAGTTCCCAGAGCCTGATCCGGGTGCAGAAGCACACGTACTCGGTGCCCTCGCGGCTGATTGGTCGGGAACTGCGCGTGGAGCGTTACGAGACGCACCTGAAGGTCTACCTGGGAGGGGAGTACTTGTTCGACCTGCCCCGACTGCGCGGCAACCGGGGAGCGTGCGTGGACTTTCGCCACGTGATCGTGCCGTTGTCCCGCAAGCCCGGCGCCTTCGCCAACTACCGTCACCGCGAGGCGCTCTATCCGACGGTGAGCTTCCGGGCGGCCCACGACCGGTTGGTGGCCGATCATGGGGAACGGCCCGGGGTAATCGAGTACCTCCAGGTGCTCAAGCTGGCGGCGGAGGAGACGGTGGAACGGGTGGACTCGGCACTGGCGCAGTTCGTGACGCGGGCCGGACGGTGGCGGGCCACCGAGGTCCGCGAGCAGTTGGTACCCATGAACCGGAACATCGTTCCCATGCCCGAACTGGCGGCGAGCCTCTGCGCCTACGATGCCCTGCTGGGAAAGGAGGAAGCCCATGTCGGCTGACACGCTGGAGATGATGTTCCGGGCGTTTCGGCTGCCGACCATGGCGTCGCGCTTCGCCGAGATGATCCGGAGCGCGGAGGCGCAGAACTGGGGCTACCGGAAGTTGCTCCTTCAACTTTGCGAAGCCGAAGCCGCCGATCGTCGGGAGCGCAAGCGGGAGCGCTTGTTGCGGGAGTCCGGGCTGCCGTCGGGCAAGACGCTCGGGAACCTCCAGGAACCCCAGTTGCCGGCGAAGGTGCGACGGATGCTGCCGACATTACTGGACGGTGGCTTCGTGGAGCGGGCGGAGAACCTGCTGGTGTTCGGATTGCCGGGCCGCGGGAAGACGCATTTCCTGGCGGCACTGGGACGCGAACTGGTGCTGCGTCACGCGTGTACGATCCACTTCACGCCGACGTTCAAGCTGGTCCAACAGCTCCTGGCGGCGAAACGGGATCTGAAGTTGGAGAGCTTGTTGCGGCGCCTCGATCGCTTCGACGCGGTGGTCCTGGACGACCTCGGGTACGTGGAACACTCCCGCGAGGAGATGGAAGTGCTATTCACGTTCCTGGCCGAACGCTACGAGCGACGCAGCGTGTGGGTGAGTACCAACCTCGTGTTCTCGAAGTGGGACCAGATCTTTAAGGACCCGATGACAACCATGGCGGCCGTGGACCGCCTGGTGCATCACGCGATCATCCTGGAGTTCAGCGGGGATAGCCTCCGCGCGAACCGGGAGAAGGACAAAGGCGGCGTCTGAAACGCGCGCTCCGCCCCCTTCGGCTCCACTACGTCCTTGTCGCCTACGGCTCCAAGGACTTCGTTGCGCCGAAGGGGCGGCAAGACCCCACCACATCAACCCAAACCCATGCCGGCTCCGAGGTGATTTCTAATTGGCACTGAAGCGAAGAATAATTGGCATTGCCCAGTCGTCTGCGCTCTTTTAGAACCCGCGACGGAGAAGGAGTGGGCCTTCCTGCGCAATTGCGCGATGAACGAGTATGATGATCTCTGGGTTGATGTGGGCGCGATAAGGACGCTGAAGCTGATTGCTTCACAAAAAAGCAAGCAGGTACTGAAAGAGGTGGGAGAGAAAAACAAGGACCGTGCTGATTCTGTTGAAGACGCCATCAAATACATGGAGTCGGCGCCCGCGTCTTTAGCGGACGAGGATCTAGTTATTGCAGGGAAGAGGGTGGCCCAAGCGATCAAGGTCGGAAAATGGCAAGGGACCAAGCCACCCCAATTCAACGAGAAGAAGGCCAAGGCCTTGGTCGCGTGTGAGTTCATCGCAGGGAGGGACCTGCTCATCCACACTGCGACATTCCACAAGGTGGACGGTAAATGGAGACTGCGAGGGGTGCGCGAGACGATGCAAGCCCTACTCGCGCGCGAGCCAGCAACAGATGCCCAGTCGGACGAAAGGAAATGAACCTAGACTTCGGCCAACAAGACGGTGCAGCGAACGGGAGCCAGCCGTTCAGCTCAGAGACAAATCGAACGCCACCGGCGGCTTGCTCCCGTCGCTGACCTCGACGTTGGAGGATACGAGCTTTCGCAATGAAGACGCTTTTGATCACCGCAGTGCTAGCTCTCGGCGGCGCATTGTTGCTCGGAATCGTTGCGATGTCAGGGGGAGTCTCGAGGAGGGGCCCAGTTTTGGTGATCCTCGACAGAGTGCAACAAGGGGCTTCGGGAGGCCCGACATACGACTTTGTCATCACCAATCGCGCCTCGGG
>JADLFD010000501.1 GCA_020845805.1 Verrucomicrobiales bacterium
TACTGGTTTCCGCGATGCACGCGGCGGGACTGTAGATCGACGACCAGGTCGCCGCAGCGGAAGACGGCGGACGCGGCGTCGGGTTGGGAGTGGCGTCGAGCGGCGCGGAGGCGGGCGAGGAGTTCCCCGGAGGCGAAGGGTTTGGTGACGTAGTCGTTGGCGCCCGCGTCGAGGGCGGTGACCTTGTCCGCTTCCTGATCGCGGACGGTGAGGATCACGATGGGCACGCGCGACCATTCGCGGATTCGGCGGAGCACATGGAGTCCGTCGTGATCGGGCAGGCCGAGGTCGAGGAGGATGATTTCCGGACGGCGTTGCGCGGCGGCGAGGATTCCTTCCTCGCCGGTGGCGGCGTCGAACACTCGGTAGCCGTCGCCCTCGAGTGTCACGCGCAGGAGTCGGCGGATCTGGGGTTCATCATCGATGACCAGCGCCACGGTGGAGGGTGTGCCTGGGTCAGGGTTCATGGCTGGCGGCCGGGGCATGGGGCTGGGGAATCTTCAGGTCGAACCGTGCGCCACCGCCAGCCTGGTTCGAGGCGGTCACTGTTCCCAGGTGGGCTTCGACGAAGCCCTTCACTATTGCGAGACCGAGTCCGCTGCCGCCTGCCGGAGCGTGGGCGCCGCGGCTAAACTTCTGGAACAGCCGGGGCAGGAGCGCGGCTGGGATACCGGGGCCGCGGTCTGCGATCATAAGGAGGAGATGGTCGCCGGTGTGTTCCGCGCGGATCTCCACCGGAGTCGACGCGGGCGTGTGCAGGGCGGCATTGAGGAGCAGGTTGTCGAGTGCCTGCAGCAGCAGGCTGAAGTCGAACTGTGCGATCAGCGGGGTCTCGGGAAGCGTGACGGTGAGCGGATGGTGCTGCAGCGCGTCGTGCGTGTCGTGCAGGGCGGCGCGCACGAGATCGTGGACGTCATGCCAGTCGAGATGAGGACGGATCTGGCCTGACTCGAGCCGGGTGACGTCGAGGAGGTTGCCGACGATGCGATTGAGGCGGGCATTGGCCTGCGCGATTTCGCCCAGCAGCATCTCGCGGTGCGCGGGATCCCTGGCCTGGGGGCTTTGCAGGGCACTGACCGCGCTGGTGCTGACGGCGAGCGGGGTGCGGAGCTCGTGGGAGATGGAGTTGAGAAGCGTGCGGCCGAGGCGCTCGGATTCGGCGAGGAGCCGGGCTTGTTCGGCGGCCTGGCGCAGTTCGAGGCGATCGAGGACCAGCGCGGCCTGGCGCGCGAACAGTTCGAGCAGTTCGCGTTGTCCGACGGCGAGGGTGGGGTTCGGGGGGGCGACGGCCAGGACTCCGAAGGTGCGGCGTTCGGTCTGCAGCGGGAAATAGATGGCGGTCGCCGCGGGGAGCGTATGGGTGAAGCGCCCCGCCGGCTGGCGGTTCTTGAATGCCCAGTCCGCGACGGCGAGTTCCTTTTCGTTGAGTGTCAGCGATCCATCCGGGTGTGGCATAAGACCCCGGTCGGCGGGCAGGACGAGTGTGGCCGGGCTGTCGAAGATGCGCATGACCTGGGCGGTCAGCTGCCAGACCACCTGGTCGCGGGAGGTGGCCTCGGCGAGATCACGCGTCAATTCGTAGAGCGCGGTGGCCCTTTCCTCGCGACGACGCTCCGCTTGAGCCTGTTCGCGGATGCGCGCGACGAGTTGTCCGAGCACCACCGCCACGACGAAATAGGTGCCAAAGAGCACCACATCCTCGGCTCGCTCGATGCGGAAGGTGAAGCGTGGTTCGAGGAAGGCGAGGTTCCAGAGCAGGGCGCTGGCGGCGCCGGCGGCGAGGACGGGGCCCCGTCCGACCTTGAGTGCGAGGAGGACGACGGTGAGGAGGAAGACCAGGCCGGGGACGCGGGGTCCCGCCAGGAACATCAGCCCGAGATTGAGAAGGGCGGCGGCGGCCACGGCGCCGAAGGCAAAAAGGTACTGGCGCCCGAGGTCCGCGTCCCAGGGACGGCGCGGTGGCCGTGGGGGAGGTGCGGCGAGGCGGGGGTGCGGACGGACCACATGGAGCTCGATGTCGCCGCTTTCGCGGACGAGTTGGCGCAGGAGAGCGCCGGCTTTCCAGGTGGCGATCCACCCGGCGCGGGCGGGTTTTCCGACTACGATGCCGGTGACATTCTCGCGTCGAGCCACGCGGAGGAGGCCCTCGACGAGGCTGGTGTCGGTGGTGGTGAGCACCTGTGCGCCGAGTTCGCGGGCGGTCTCCAGGTTGCGCGCGAGCTGCTCCTGGGCGCGGGCATCCAGGACTCCGGGGCCGTCGACGTGCACCGCGAGCCAGTCGCAGTGGAGTCCATCAGCGGCGCGACGGGTCCAGCGGATGAGCGATTCCGAGGTGGGGCTGGGGCCCACGGCGACCAGCAGCCGGTGCGTGGTCTTCCAGGTCACCAGGGTCCCCTGCGACAGCGAGCGCCGGAACGTGCGCGTATCCTCGCCGACATGATCGGCCACCAGCCGGAGCGCGAGTTCGCGGAGCGCGGTCAGGTTGGATTCACGGAAGAAATTCTGGGCGGCCGCCGTGGCGCGTTCCCCGAGGTAGACACGGCCTTCGTGGAGACGAAGCAGCAGTTCCGCGGGGGGAAGGTCGACGAGTTCGAGGATCGCGGCGTCGAGGATGCTGTCGGGGACCGTTTCTTTGATTTCGATGCCCGCGATCTGCGCGGCGGTTTCGGAGCGGCTCTCGACATGCTGCACGTTGAGGGTCGAGTAGATATCGATGCCGGCATCGAGCAGTTCGACCACATCCTGCCAACGCTTGGGATGTCGCGAGCCAGGTGCGTTGGTGTGCGCGAGTTCATCGACCAGCACGAGGGCCGGGCGGCGTGCCAGGGTGGCTTCGAGGTCGAACTCGGCGAGTTGAAGGCCGCGGTGCGTGATGGTTTGGACCGGGAGCCGCGGCAGGTCGCGAGTGAGGGCGATGGTCTCCTCCCGCTGATGCGTCTCGACGTAGCCGAGCATCACGTCGCGCCCGGCCTGGTGTTCGCGGCGCGCGGCTTCGAGCATGGCATAGGTCTTGCCCACGCCCGGGCACATGCCGAGGAAGACCTTGAGGCGCCCGCGCTTTGGGCCGGGGCCGGCGGCAGGGGAGTCCGATCCCTGGGGCGGCGAGGGCGGTGAGGCGGGTTCGGCCACGGAGTGAGAGTCGAGGAAAGGAGCAGGGGCGGGAATCGCGAGCTGACGGTGGTGGGCCGCGAGGGGTGGGGGTTAAGGCGGCGGGGTGGCGGTGGGGCCCGCTTGGGCGTCGTCGAGGGCCAGGTTCAGTTCCAGGACGTTCACGTGGGCGGGTCCGAGGAGTCCTCTCCAGGCGGGTGGCGTGGTGTGGCGTTCGAGGAGGGCGAGCACCACCTCGGGGGAGCAGCCTCGTTCGCGCGCGACGCGCGGGAGCTGGAGGCGCGCATTGGCGACGGAGATGTGCGGATCCAAACCGCTGCCGGAAGCGGTGACGGCGTCGGCAGGGATTGGGATCGGGGCCGGAACGTCGTTCAGTTTGCGATAGCTCTGGATGCGCCGGGCGAGCGTCTCCTGGAGCGCGCGCGAGGTGGGACCGAGATTGGCGCCGCCCGAAGCGGTGGCATCGTAGCCGGCAGCCCCCGCCGCGGACGGGCGTCCCAGGAAATAGCGCGGGTGTTGGAAGTTGCGTCCGATCAGCCTCGAGCCGAGGAGTTGACCCTGCGGATCGCGAAGCACGCTGCCGTTGGCCAGTTCGGGGAGGACTTGCTGCGCGAAGCCCCAGACCAGGAGCGGGTAGAGGCCGGTGCAGGTCAGCAACAGGCACAGGGTGGCCATCAGGGACGCGCGCAGTTCTTGGAGGAGCGGGTTCATGGGCGAACGGGAGGAGGAAACAGAGGGTGACCAGAGTCAGGGGAGACCGAGGGCCGCGAGGAGGAGGTCGATGGCTTTGACACCGAGGAACGGGGCGACGAGACCGCCCAGACCGTAGATCAGCAGGTGCCGACGCAGGACGGCCGCCGCTCCGAGCGCGCGGTAGGGCACGCCGCGGAGGGCGAGCGGGATGAGGGCGACGATGATGAGGGCGTTGAAGATGACGGCGCTCAGGATGGCGGTTTGCGGGCTGTGCAGGCGCATGACGTTGAGCGGGGCGACCGCGGGGAACGCGCTCATGAGCATGGCGGGGAGGATGGCGAAGTATTTGGCCACGTCGTTGGCGA
>JADLFD010000502.1 GCA_020845805.1 Verrucomicrobiales bacterium
ACGGAATCCCCGCCAGCAGCTCGAGCGCCGCCTTGAAGCCCAGTCGCGCACGCGCGGGCAGGATCTCCACCGAGAACACCGCCGCCCCCAGTCCGACCGGGACGGCGAAGGCCAGCGCCACGCCCGCTACCATGGCGGTGCCGTAGAGCATCGGCAGGGCGCCGAAATCCCGATGCCGGAAGAACCACTCCCGCCCCGCCAGGAGCTCCCAGCCCGTGGCGCGCCAGGCCGGAATACTCTGCACCACGAACACCGTCGCCAGTCCCCCCAGGAACGTCAGGGCGAACAGGGCGCCCGCCCCGCTCACCAGCGCGGTCCAGCTGGGAAACCATCGCCGCCAGGTGCGCCGTGGTTCGGGTTTCGACATATCAGGAAGTCGGAGGCGCACTTCAGCGTTGGATCCACCATTCCTGGTCGACCCGCGTCGGAGCCGACCGCAGCGAGGCGATCGTCGTCAGTTTCGGAATCAGTGAATCTCTCATGAGAGTGCTCCAAGGGTGGACGGCTCGCCACGCCCTACCTCAACTGATCCAGGGAGAGATACCCGTGCTTACGAACCAGTGCCTGCCCGCGCGGGCTCAGCAGGAAGTCCACGAACTCCCTCGCCGCGCCGGAGGGAGGTCCGTTCGAAAGCAGGAACAGGGGACGACTCAGCGGGTACCGTTGTGTGGCAATGTTCGCCGGCACCGGGTGGATCAGGTCGCCCTGCTCGGTCCGAATGGCGAGGGCAAAGACGGTCTTGCCGTCGGCCCAGGAGGCGGACAACTGGGATACCGCCCCGCGCGTGGAGGCGACCTTGTTCCGCGTCTCTTCGTTGGCCCCCACCTCCGGAAAACGGACCTTGGGCGCCTTCCGCGAATCGCCATAGAGCCAGTGCGTGAAGACTTCCCAGGTTCCGCGACCGGGTTCCTTGTTGAAGAACACGATGCGACGATCGGCTCCGCCCACCTCGTTCCATCGCGTGAGCCGCCCCTCGTAGATGCCTCGGGCCTGCTCGCGGGTCAGGCTGCGGACACCGACCTCCCAGACGTCCCGCGACACGATCAGCGCCACCGCATCCTCGCCGATCCGGGTTTCGACGAAATGCACCGTCGGAAAGCGCTTCCGGTCGTCCTCACCGACCGGCTTGGAGCTCATCCCCAGATCGATCTGGCCGTCGGCGAGCATGGAAATGCCACCGGCACTCCCGCCCTGGGTGTCTACCGTGATCCGCATCCCGCGTTCCGCGCGCAGGATTTCCGCCGCCTCCGCCACCGGCAGGTTCACCGTGGTGGAGCCGTTGATGCGCAGCGCGGGGTCGGCCGCCGGGGTTGCCCCGCCGGACAACCCGAACGCCAGGGTCAGGCAGGCGACCCGAACCTTCCCTCCATGAAGCCGCATCGTTGCGCAACCGTGCAACTATCAACGGGGAGGTTCAAGACCGGAATCCGGTTCCCGCCCCGGATGGAATGGATGCCGCCCGATGGCGCCGTTAATCCGCGCGCAAGGCTTCCATCGGGTCCAGGCGCGCCGCCCGACGGGAGGGCACCAGGCTGGCCAGGACCATGACGAGGAGCAGCGCGATTCCGGCGGCCCCGATCACACCCGCCGGGGGGCCTTCCATCCCGTACAGCACGGAAGCCATGGCCCGGCCGGCCACCACCGAACCTAGCACGCCAAGCCCCAGTCCCATGAGGCAGAGCTTCACGCCCAGGCCGAAGAAATGAGCCGCCACCTGCCCGGTCTGGGCGCCCAGCGCCATCCGCACACCGATCTCGCGTCGCCGCTCCCCCACGGCATAGGCCAGCACACCGTAGGTTCCCAGCGCGGAGAGGAACAACGCGACCGCGGCAAACACCCCCGCGAGAACCGTCGGAGAACGCCGCGCCACGAGCGAGGCCTCGATCCGCGAGGGCATGGACCGCACATCATCCCAGGGCATGCCCGGGTCGCAGCGCGCGACGGCCTGCCGGACCATGGGCGCCATGGCCTCGGGCGCGGCCGCGGTTCGGACCACCAGGGTGAAGGACTCCGGCCAACGCCGTCCGTAGGGTTGGTAGACTGCGCCTTTGCCGGACGGCTCAGTCAGGTCCGCCTGCTTCACGGCCGCCACCACGCCCACGATGGTCACGGCATCCTGGGGATCGAACTGGGCACCCACGGTCAGTCGATGTCCCAGGGGATCCCCGCCGGGCCAATAGCGGTCGGCGAAGGCCTGGTCGACCACGCACGCGCGCGGTTCCCGATGCCGGTCCGCCTCCTCCAACAGCCGGCCACGCAGCAATGGGATTCCCATGGCGCGCCAGTAATCCGGCGAGACCATCGACAACTGATGCGCCACCACACTCGACCCGGTGGTGGGCGCGTGTCCCTCCACCTCGATGGCGTGATCATCCACGCCGCCGCTGAAAGGCAGGCTGTCGGTCACGGCCACCTGGGTCACGCCCGGCAGCACTCGCACCGACTCCACCAACCGGTCCACGAAGGCGAGGCGCGACGCCTGGTTGGTGTAGCCGCTCCAGGGATAGACGATGCGCCCGGTGAGAATGTGGGAGGGTTCAAAACCCGCGGGCATGCGGAGCACCCGACGCAGGCTGGTGGCCAGCATGCCGGCCCCGCACAGCAGCACGAACGCCAGGGCGACCTGGGTCACCACAAACCCGTGATGCACACGTCGGGTCGCGCGTCCCGGAGTGCCTCCGCGGGAAATGATCCGCAGTCCCTGCGCCAGTCGCACGCGCAGATGAAACACCGTCACCAGGGTCGCCAACACGATGCCCACCACGGCCATGGTGCCCGCCGCCGCCAGCGCCAGGCGCGCATCAAACCGGATCTCCTCCCCCAGGGGCAGTTGGTTCGCCCCCAGCCGCGTCAGCAGCCGAAGGCCGCCCAGACCCAGGAGCGTTCCTGCGATTCCCGCCAGGACCACCAACGCCAGGATTTCGGCGCCCACCCGACGGATCACCGAACCACGCCCGGCGCCCAACGCCTGGCGGACCGCGATCTCCGAAGCCTGGCCGCTGGCGCGGATCAGCAGAAGATTGGCCAGGTTGGCCACGCCGATCAGGAGCAGGAACATCACGCCCACCTGAAGCAGGACCAGGGTGCGCCTCACCGGTTTCACATGGTCCGCATGCAACGACTCCACGCGGGTGTGGTATCCCGTCTTGGCCAACAACTCGGCGGCCGGGTCGTCCTTGGCGAGCTGGGCATTGAAGACCTGCATCTGCGCTTGCGCCTCGCGCAGCGTCACGCCCGGGGCCAAACGCGCGATCAGGTTCCAGTCGCCACTGTGCCGGTTGAGCGGAAGCCGGTCCTCCGGCGCATGGGACGCCGGCCGGAAGAACTGCGCCTTGCTGGACAGGAACCGGAAGCCGGGTGGCAACACGCCCA
>JADLFD010000503.1 GCA_020845805.1 Verrucomicrobiales bacterium
CAAGATCCGAGTGGTCACCAGACGCTCCTATGGCTTCCGCACTTACCGCGGCATGGAACTCGCGCTCTACCACAACCTTGGACGATTACCCGAACCTCCAATCACCCACAAATTTTGCTGACGAGGCCCCTCTTAATGTTGCGACAAATATTGCATTTCCGAACGGGTCCAATGAATTGGTATCCGGTGCAACCCTTCTCAGCTACCAGCAAGACATCGATTTCGTGGATCTTTTGAATCCAGAATCACTACCGTCTTTTCCAGAGGAACGAGTCATATCCCTAGTCTTAGTCAGCTCAACATTTGGAACAACACCCAGTCAGCACACACCCGACGCCTATATCACGATTCCCATAAGACAGTTTAATACAAAATATAGTCAATCGGTAACATGCGAAGTAACGAAGCTCGCTTACGCGGCTGAATTTTCACTTAACACCAGCGCCGCATCAGATGGCAGCTTTACACGATTGACCGTCAGCATTTCATTCGTGGAGGGACCTAAAGTAGATCCAGGAACTTTGGTTACCTTGAGTCTTGTGACTGCGCCAGGGCTAACATCAGCATCATATGTAACAACGGCTTTTGTCGTAAATGGTTCCGGGCCAGAGCCTCTATACGTAAGCGGCAATCGAAGGACCGCCCTTTTGAAGACACTAGATCCTTCCACCGCTGGAATGGTACTCCCAGTTCGGTACGAACTTGGATACTACCTTGCCTCGGAGCGGCCAATAGACATTCGCATGGAGCGCAGCGCAACTGGGATGGTAAGGCTTCTCACCAGCGTCAATGATGGCACAGGGCTTGGCGGCAAAGTGGTTCTTAGCCGGAGCGCTGACCTGTCCACTTGGGTCCGTTTGCCTCAGGAAGGATCACCATTGGGGACGGATTCCCTCGTTTTCCCGATTGACGCAGACTCTTCCGCCGGCTTTTTCCGGGCTTACTTCCTGAGAACTGGCCGTGCGGCGGCGACTGAACGCTAGCGGAGCGCGCTGCACGGCAGTTTTCCCACGCCATTTCCGTCGTTCCTACTGAACCCTGCCAATGCCCTGATGGCGCAGCTCCAACACGGCAACCGATCAACGCGTGAACACAGCCCCTACCACCAGCCTGGAGCTCCCCCCATTCCCATCCGCATGGAAGACATGCTAAGCTCCGGCCGGGAGCTGCAGCACTGTGGACGAGATTGAGTATCGCGAGGATCAACACGGGCGGCAAATCGCCTACCTCAGTCCTTGGGACCTGCCGGTGTGGCGGGTGATGGCCTCGATCCAATGTCACGGAGGCAACGTTCCTCGGGCTGCACGGCGGCTCCACCTCCCTCTGCGCGTAGTGTATCTGGCCATTCGCTACGCCTCAGCGCACGCCGCCGAGATGACGGCGGCCTGCCGGGATTACTGCAATGGCATCGAAGGGCAGAACCTCCCAACCCGATTGCTCACCGCGGATGCGCTGGAGTCCCAAGCAAGAACGTCGGCCGCGGCGGCCCGAACGCCGCGGTCTTCCGGGTGCGCCTATCCAGTTTCGCCATTGCGGCGCGCAAACCGTTCATAAGCGGCGTCGGTGGCGCGCGAGAGCCACTTCGGATCGCGCCGGCGCTCTTCGATATCGACCAGGGCGAAGTACTTCACCGCATTGCGACCCTTGGCGACGCGCCCCAGGGGCGACAGCAGCCCGGCGGCAATCAGCGCCGGAATGTCGTGGGCCTGAAATCCGAGGAGCGCCGCGGCTTGCTCGGCATTGAGCCGGGCTGGCAAACCAGCGCTGGCACGAAAGGGCGAGGCATCAAGGGCGATCATGGGCGTTGCTGGGGCTTGGGGACTTGAAAGGTGGGGGATCAGCGCGAGGGCGCCGGCGGGGGCACGACGTGGTTGGTCGAGGGCACGTCAGTCCTCTCCCGGCCCTGGTTCTCCAAGGCTTCCAGTCGACGCGACAACGCGCGCCCCTGCTCAGCGGTGGTCCAACCCGATCGCGCTGCTTCGCCGAGCGCTTGGGATTGCTGGCGCAGTTGTCGAAGCCCTTCGTCCCACTGCTTCGCTTGCTCCAACAGTCGGCGCGAGAGTTGACGTTGCTCATTCAACTCGGACTGCAGGCCATCCCGCACCAACGCCAGTCCCGAAGGTTCCGGTGCAGGTGGCTCGCCAGGGAAGAGGATGGCTTCCGCGGGCAAGCGTCGGACCCGCACGCCTTGTTCCAACCGGTAAATGACGTGCGACTCGTGCAGAAGGTCGCCCCGTGGCCCGGCGACGTAACGACCGACGGTGTACGGCGCAATCACCGCCGGCGACCACGCGCTGGCCGGTGACAGTCGAGCGTGTCCGAAGGGAGCAGGCGTGGGCGTCTGGCTCGCTCTGCGTCCTTCCGGACACATCATCGAAGGGCGACTCGCCGTGGGCGCCGGAGAGGAACAGCAGGCCGAGAGCGCGCAGGCGAGCGCCGTGCAGAGGAGTCGAGCACCGATCCGGCGGATTCGTTCGTGAAGCAGGGTTTTCATGGTCGTGAGAGGGCGGCAGGTGGAACCGAGTTCGAAACCAGCGTGGAAGCCCTGAGGGCACCGATGCGCAACTGACCGAGGTCGAGGGTGTGCGGCACGTACAGGTACAGGGGATGACCCGCCGGGACCGCCACGAAGACGCCGTCGCGCCGGATCGCCTCGGTCATCTCACGCGCATAGGCATTGAGAACCTCGCCCGCCCCGTTGAGCGCGGCGTTCTGCGCGGTCCCCAACACCTCGGTCCCGAAGGCGGTGGTGCGTCGTGTCTGCAGTCCAGACGCCACGCCGGACAGGAAGGACGCGGCGAAAAGCCGGATCTCCTCGGCAGACTGGCTGCGGATCACGCGTCCGCGCAGACCCGCCACGCCATCGCCGTCGAGATTGAGATCGCGCGTCACTGCATCCTCGCGATCCAGAGCGATGCCCGAGACCACCAGTTCTTCGCCGGTCTGCCAGACCAGCGTCCATGGACCCTGGGACACGATGCGGTCCCGCGTCCGATCCAGCGCCGCGCGTCCATGCAATTCCGTGCCCGCTGGCACGATTTGCTGACCGTCGTGCCACACATCATCGGTCACGAGGGCGATGATGGGCGTCTCGATGCTGGCGGAGTTCAGGGCGTTGACGGTCACCGCGCGAATCAATCGCCCGGCCGGGGCGTAGCGGCCGAGGACCGGAGGATTCGTGACCGTCGGCACGGCCACGTGCAGGTGCAGCGCCGCCAAAGGAGCCGAAGTACGCGGAGACGCGATGACCGGCGGCTTTCCGGTCACGGCGATCAACGGAACCGAGTCCCGCACCAGGGACCGGGCGGGCGGCGGATTGGACAGCACCGCAAGCGGGACGGCGCCTCCCGTGCTTCGGCGGGGCATCCAACTCAGCCACCAGACCAAGCCGACCAATGCCATCACCAGCACGATCCAGAGTCCCCGGGTGCGAACGAAATCGACCAGTTCGTCTCGGTTCATGGCACCTCCTCGGTTTGGGAGGCACGACGCCGAAAGGGCCAACGATGCCACCATCGCCACCACCGTGGACGTTTCTCGCCTT
The DNA here is from genome assembly GCA_020845805.1 of Verrucomicrobiales bacterium. Classification (GTDB taxonomy): domain Bacteria; phylum Verrucomicrobiota; class Verrucomicrobiia; order Limisphaerales; family CAIMTB01; genus CAIMTB01. Next base: position 3,545 of record JADLFD010000503.1, read on the forward strand.
GGCTCATCGCCGGGCCGGGCGGGCCGGGAGGCGTGATTCCGTCGGTCTCGTCGGGGCCGGGACTGAATGGCCTCGCTGACGCGTTGACGGACAATGCCACGCCGGCCGAGACGCGGTGCACCAGCACCGTGAACTCGTTGCGCAACGAGAGATCCGCCCGCCCGCCGTCCGGCGCACCGGCCACCGCCACATACCACACCACCGCCCCATGCGCTGGGACCTCGCCCGTGGCGTCGGTCATCGATTGCGGATACAACCGCGTCCCAACTCGGACCATCAGGCTGGCCGGAATGAAGTGAAGCACCTCCGCGGTGGCGTTGCTGACGACCAGGCGAAACACCAGGACGTCTTCCGCGTCGAACCGGAAGACCTCTTCGATGCGAATACGATAATCGCCGTAGTCACGTTCGGTGTTGGGCTGAATTCTTTCGATGCCCGCGACGGTCGCGGGTTGCTGTTGTCGAAGCAGCGGGTAGGCACGGGCGAGATCGAGACGACTCAGCCACTGCGCGGGGGACATGGCCACCTGCCGTTCCGCAGCGGGCGGCGATCCGGGCTTCGGCGCCTCGAAGACCACCGACAGCCACGGATTCTGGACCGCTTCCAGTTCGAGCACGAAGGTTTGCTGCTGCCAGACCACGTTGAGGCTGGTTCGCGCGCCAGATTGCAGCGCTCGCAGGGAGAAGTAGGCCTCACCCGGTTGGAAGTAGACCTGGAAGAGCGCCTCGGGATGAGGCTCGGCGGCCACGCGCGCCGAGGCCAGGCCGGCGATCGGACCCGGAAATCGCACCGTGGTCAGACGATCCATCCCGACCTCCACGCGCGTGACGCGCGCCGCATCGAGTACGCGGCGCTGGATCGCGTCCGTGGCGGTCTCCCGCGCAGCGCCCCCCTGGGCGAAGGCATCGAGGGCGATCCCAACGAGGAAGCCTAGCAGCACGCCCCAGCGCACCGTCACGGGAGCCGTCGGCCTGATGCACGGGGATCCAAGAGAAGTCTCAAGGTTGGTTCGTTTCATAGGCCAGTTGGAAGGTCTTCACCAACGTCGGCTGGCGCCGGTTGCCGAGCAGGTCCGGATTGGGTTGCAGATCCAGGCGGAGCGAGAAGGGCACGACATCCACGAACGGGGTCATCTGCACCACGCCAAAACGCGCCAATTCCCCGATGACCACGACCTGCACGCTCCCCTGTCGCGTGCCGATGGCGTCCACGCGCTTCACGTGCAACTTCTGCTCCATGGCGCGCGCTTCGAACTCGCGGCCCTCGTCAGCAATCCAACGGTTCGCCTGGTCCCATGCCGGGCGGGTAAACAGAGCGCGAAGCAACTCAGGCTGATCGACGCCCTTGGGATGGCGATTGAGCAAGGCGGAGGCAGCAAGCAGCGCCTGATGCACGTGCAACTCTCCGGCCTCCTCGAACGGCGCGCCGGGCGCGACGATGGCGTTGCCGTTGGGATCGAGCACCACGAACTGGATCGGACGCCGGGCCAGGTCGAAGGCGTACCCCAGCGCCATCAGAGCCACCGCTGCGTTCAACAAGGTCACCACCACCAACCCGCGCAGCAACCGATCCTTCTGGGCGAAGAACCGGCCCGCCTGGAATCGTGGGGAAGGATCCACCCAGCGTTCCGGCCCGACGGGTGTATGACGTTCGGGTTCCATAGGTCAGGACGGGGTGTTCGGAGGGCGATGTGCGGCGAGAACTCGTTGAACGGCTTGATCGCCGGTCGGGTCGTCGGCCCCGGGAATGGAAGCTCCTCGATCTCCCGTCGTTCCGGAGGTCGTGGGTGTGGCGGGAGTCGGGGCCAACCAGGGTCCCAGGCCCGACGACGGTGGAACGTCTGGACCCGCTTGGCTGCCCGAGCGTCCCTGTCCCCACCATTCACGCATCGACTGCGACAGCGCGGCCGCCTGCGCCTGGGCCCCGCGCGCGAATCCGCGCACCGCCGTAGGTGAGGGCAGACTTTCGAACAGCCACGACCCACCCCGTTGCAGGGCGAGGCCGGTGCCGTCGGTGCCCACGAGAACCCGGTGCACGAGCACCGGCGCCATGACCGTGGAAAACAGAATCCAGATGGCCAGAACCACGATGCCCAGGAGACTGGTCAATCCCCGACCCAACGCCTGCCCGGTGGAGATTCCGTCGAACGACGTGCCCGCAGCGATGACCTCGATGAGCCCCTCGCTGAACGTCGCCGCCAAGCCCAGGCCGACCGGCCAGAGGATGAGCCCCACGATGCGCAGCAGATGACGCAGGCCCAGTCCACTGAGGGGCGGGATGGTGATCAGCGGAGTCAAAATCGGCGAGATGCTCCAGGCGGCGAGCAGCAGAGCCCGTTGAACGCTGTACACGAAAGCCATCACCGCCATGGCCAGCCAGGCGATGAGCGTGAGGCAGGCAAACACGATGGCCTCGAACAGGTGGCGCGTGCTGAAGATCTGATCGAGAAACCCCTCGTCCTCCGTCTCACGCGCGCCCTGAGCCTCGGCGAGCTTCTCCTTGAAACGCGCTGCCACATTCTCGGGTCGCGCCGGAATGGATCGTTCCATCCAGGCGCGCACGCCCTGCTGCGCCGCGTTAATCAGCGCGTGGGAACGCACCTGGATCCCAATCACGAGAAAGACCAGCACGAACGACTTGGCGAGTTCGAACGGGGTGGGCACCCCGCGCCAGAATCGCGTGATCACCCCGAGGGTGAGCAGCGCCAGAAAGGCCGGCCACAACGCGCGGTGCAAGGCCACCGTGGCCTCGACGTAGCCGGGAAAGGCGATCTCGAAGGCGCTCATCGACGGTGCGGGTCGGGAATGGTCACCAGCCCGGTCTCGGGGGTGAGTAACTCGTTCAAACGTTCCTGCGCCTGGCGGAAGGCGGCCAGATGCTCCTCGCGCCTCGCTTCCTCCTGACGCGCGGCGTCGGTGCGGTTCTCGATGTCCTGCGCCACCACGCGCTGCGCGGCGGCATCGCGCTCGCGGTCGACCGCCGCCAACTCGGATTGCTGCGCGACCAGGAGCCCCTGCAGCTTGTCGACTTCGGCGGTGGTGCTCGCGCCCGACAAACGAGTGACCGTGACCTGGATCTGGCGCCGCAGCGATTGCCGACGGCGCTCGGTGTCGGCCAGCACCGCTTCCAACTGCGCGCGGACTTGGGTCACCGCGTCGAACTTTCGATAGTGCTCCGCCGCGCGGGCCACGAGGGTGCCATCCGCGCGGCGCACCGCCTCGCCCGGCGCGCGATACAGGCCATGCGCCTCGTACGCGAGGGCCGCGGCGCCCTGCGCGACTTCCTGCAACTCATCCAGCGTCTTGCCCACGCCGGTTTGGGCCAGACTGCCCAGCAAGGCGCCCGCGCGATCCGGCAGGATCGTTCCCGGATCGCCGAGGCGACGCAGTTCCTCGCGCGCCTCCATGAGTTGTTTGGTGGCGACCGCCACCTCTTCGATGGTCTGAAACAGGACGCTATAGTCGATGACCGGAACGGCGTACTGGGCCCGTGCCGTCGGCACCGCGAGGCCCAGGAGCAGAAGGAGGACGCGCGTTTTCATCGAATTCACTCCTCCACCCGCAGATAACGCGTGGACGGTTGCACCCAAACTCCGTCTTCCATCCGTTCCGGCAGGCTGATGGGAACGAGGCGCGTGGTGGTGGTCGACTCGACGAACCGCTGCTGCTCGACGAGGTGCCAATACAGTCCCTTCACACCGTCGCCGCGTCCGCGTTCGTAGCCTTCGACGTACGCCTTGCGTTCCCCACGCCGCTTGAGAGCGAAGATCCCCTCGCTGAGCAGCGCGCCACCGGCCGCACCGCCGGCGGTCGCCGCGGGATCGCCGCCGCTGAGTTGGTGACCGAGATAGCCACCCCCCGCCGCCAGGGCCGCGGCACTCAACGGACGCGCCACACGCGCGCAACCGCCGCCTGCTCCGGAGACAGCCAAGAGGACGAGGATGAGAAGGAACCGGGCATCCGAGGTGGGTTTCATGGGAGATCAGGTCGGAACGGGGTTGGGGTTGAGGTTGGAGGACGGATCGGACGTGGAGTCATCGAACCGCACATAGCGGGCCACGCCGCAGATGGGCTGCCGCACGTCGGTGTGCAGGTAGAGGAACTCCGAATAGCGCGCACCGACCTGCTGGTCCGGACGCGGAAGCCGAAGGAGCGCATCCCGCGCGACCGCGGAAAGGTTGAGGTCCGCAGCCAGGCGCTCGATGTCGCGGCGATCCCCGGTGTTGAACAACAACCAGGCGCGGGTGCTGCCCACCAACGCGGCGCGGAGCGGGGTGTCGGCCAGTCGCGCGTAGGTCTGGGCGGTGGCGACCAACTGCACGTTGTACTTCCGGAAACTCTCCGCCAGTTCGCGCAGGATGCCTTCGGCCCCACGGATCTCCAGGAACCGACTGAGTTCCTCCACGACGATGCGCTTCTTCATCGCGCGCGGCAGCGTGAGGCAGGTGTGGTGCAGGTGGTTGATCAACTGGAACCCCATCACATCGGCCACGTCCTTGGCGGCCTTGGGCAGGTGTCCCAGCTCGAAGTACAACACCGGCGAGGCGCTCGAAAACGTGCTCACCCCATTGAAGAGCCGACCGTACGAGGCGTCCTCGGTCCACGGCGTGAGCAACACGGCCAACCACCGGCAGGCCTC
>JADLFD010000504.1 GCA_020845805.1 Verrucomicrobiales bacterium
CCAACCTCAAGAAACACGGGTCCATAACCCTCGCCGCCATCCTCAATCCAGCCCCACCTAAACCGTGAACAACTCCTATGAAAAACCGCTTTCAAAGACAGAGAACTACTCTGCGGTCTCTGTGGAGGCCCCCCCCACTTCTCGTGTCGCCCTCGTCCCTGTCCCGTCCCCGGCCATTCAACTGCTCCTGAAGTGCCAAGATCCACAGATGCCTCAGACTGACACAGACGTTCCCCCCGACCTCCGGCCCTCTTTCTCCCTTCTGTGTCGCTCGGCGGTCTCTGTGGAGGACCCCCCACTTCTCGTGTCGCCCTCGTCCCCGGCCACCCACCCCAGCAGCAGTCGGCAGCCTCCCCTCCTTCTGTGTCCCTCTGAGCCTTCGGTGGATCACCCACAGGCTTCCGGCCTGCGGCCACACCAACCTTTCCGAGGCCCGCTCAGCGTTTGCGCTTCCGGAACCTCTCGCGTCCCGCATACTCGATCGACGGTCCCCTTGGCTGACACCCCACCCTCCGCCATCCCATGTACCCGCGACACACCCGCCTCGCCGCGCCCTCCGTACCTCGAAAGCTGGGAGCCCCGCTCGCTGTGCTCGGGCTGATCCTCGTCGTCCTCAACCCCTCCGCACCTGCGGACGCCCTTCCCGCCGACCCACCGCAGATACGCATCCTCGAAGTGCGCACGGAAGGCACCGGTTCGCTGCGACTCACTTTCATTGCGCCTCCAGGTGCGGAACTGGCACTGCTGCGCGGCGACCGTGTCGACGCGATCGACACAGAGATCCTGACCACCCGCGTGGATGCCACCGGACAGGGGACGCTCACCTATGCCCCCGGTGCTCCCGGCTCCCCGATGTTCCTGCGTCTCAGAGCCTCCCCCTGGACGACCCTTGAAACCTCCTCCCCCGCTCCCGAGGAGACCTCCGTCGCGCTCACGCGAGAGACCCGACTTCGCTTCACCCAGGCCCTTGCTCCCGCCTCGGTCCTCGGCACCAACCACCTCTTCGCCACCTTCGGCGGTCGGCGGTTGCTGTCCCGCGTCGAACTCGGTGCCGATCGGCAAACCGCCACGCTGTTTTACCTCGAACCTCTGCCCGCCGGGGCCCGCATCGAGGTGACCTGGGACGCCACCGGACTGCGTGACCACTCGGGACGCGAACTCGACTCTGACGCCGATGGCACCCCCGGCGGCATGGTCGTCTGGAACTTCGAAACGGTGAGTGTCACCCCCGTGTTCGGCACCTCAGTCGTGGGTCGCGTGTTCGCCTCCGATCCCTTGGATGACGGCCGCGGCGGAGTCACCAATCGGCCTCTCGCCGGCGTGACCATCTCCGTGGATGGCGCGGAGGAAACGCTGCGGACGCTCACCGCCCCGGATGGTTCCTTCACGCTCGCGCCCTGTCCCGCTGGCGCGTTCTTCGTCACCGTCGACGGTCGTACCGCTGCGGATAGCGCGTGGCCCAACGGCGCTTACTACCCGGTCGTCAGCAAGCTCTGGGACGCGGTTCCGGGCGCCACCAACCAGGTCAATGACACCGGGGAAATCTTCCTTCCACGCATCGGCGCCGGAGCCCTGGTCCCGGTCAGCACCACGGCGGAAACCGAGATCCGATTCCCCGCCGAAGTGCTGCGCCAGAACCCCGCCCTCGAAGGAGTCAGCCTGCGCGTGCCCCCGAACACGCTCTATTCCGACGCCGGACTCCGCGGCGGTCGCGTGGGCATGGCCGCCGTGGCGCCGGATCGCCTGCCTGAACCGCTCCCGCCCGGACTCGAACTGCCCCTGGTCATCACCATCCAGACCGACGGACCCCAGAACTTCTCCCTGCCGGTCCCCGTCCGTTTTCCCAATCTGCCCGACCCCGCCACCGGCCTCTTGGCGCCCCCCGGTTCCAAGAGCGCCTTGTGGAGCTTCAATCACGATACCGGCCATTGGGAAATCCAGGGACCCATGACCGTGACCGACGATGGTCGCTTCGTGGAGACTGATCCTGGCGTCGGGGTGCGCCAGCCAGGCTGGCACGGGGTGCGGTCCGGCACCCAAACCGACGGCGCCAAACCCTGGTTCTGCGGCGCGGCCGACTTCAATCCATCGAACTTCGCCGAACCCTGCCAACGCTCCGGCAGCGCCATCGCCTGCGGCGTTCTGGGTGACACCTGGAACAAATGGGCGCGCTGCGGAAGCAGCTTCCTGCCCGGCACGGCCATCAAACAGGCCGCCGAGTGCGCCACTTCCCTCACGCGAACGGTGGTGGATCTCTTCGATCGCTCGGTCAATACGCGGGATGACATCGCCGCCGCCAACGACGATCGCGGCACCGACGTTCTCCGCGTGTTCACCCTCGCCGCCAAGGTCATCACCACCGGCACGCTCACCACGCTGGACTGCGTCAAGGAGCTCGCCGCTTCCCAGACCGTCGACCGCTTCCTGAACTGTGGCTCCGCCTTCACCGCCTCGCTCAACTCGGTCTGCGACCAACTCGTGAATCCCGTGGGCTGCAATCAGAGTTCCACCCTCGCCGGCGCCTGCGCTGGTGTTGACGCCCTCGATCGTGGCTTCGATGTCGCGGGTGCGCTGCGTACCGGCGAAGGCTTCCGCAACGCCAAGGAACTCGGCGAAAAGGTCACGGCCGGCTTCGAGGCACTCGATGGTCTCGTCGATCTCGCTTCCAACCTCGTCGGAGCCGACGCCCTGGCCCTCGCCTCCCCCTCCGGTGCCGAGACCGAATCCGAAGCCCGCGCGCGCTCCCTCGCACTGGCCGCCTTCTGGCAACGCGCACCCGCCGCTGAACGCGCCCGCATGCTCGCCCTGATGGACCAGATCGTGGCCACGCTCAGGGAACTCCGCACCCTGGCCCCGCGCCTGGAGCAGTTGATGCATTCCACCGCCGACCTATCCCTGCGCTCCCAGGACATGGCCCTGCGCATGGGTCGCCTCGCGCACGACTTCGGCTTCGCCACCGAAGGACCGGTCTACTACGCCCTGGAATCCGGAGGCCGCGTGCAGCGCGGCCTCTCCCACGGCACCCTGAGACTCATCCTCGCTCCGTCAACCGACTACGTCCTCCACCTCTACCAACCCCAACAAGGCCTCTACGGCCGCACCCTGGGCCTCACCGCCGCGGCCGGCTTCGTCACCACCATCCCCGGCGTCCCCATGGCGGTGCTCGAAGGAGTCGATACCGACGGCGACGCGCTCGTGGACGACGCCGAGTTCGTGATCGGTACCAGCGCTTCCGCCCGGGATACGGATGCCGACGGCGCCGCCGACGGCGCCGAGGTCCTCGCCGGCGCCAATCCCCTCGATGGCCTGGCCGTGCGCACCGGCGTGCTCGCCTCAGCCCCTACCCGGTCCCCCGCCACCGCCCTCGCGCTCGACGCCACGATGGCCGTGACCGCCACCAGCGCGCCCGGGCTCTCCTTCTTCGACCTCGCCAACCCACTCCGCCCGGTCCGACGTTCCGATCTTCCACTCCCCGCCGCCGCCCTGGACCTCGCCTTCCAATCCGGCTACGCGGCGGTCGCCGCCGGCGCCCAAGGACTCCTCCTCGTGGATGCCCGTTTAGCCGACGCGCCGCGACGCACTCACCAGGTCG
>JADLFD010000505.1 GCA_020845805.1 Verrucomicrobiales bacterium
CACCACGCCGCTCCGAACGCCCAAGTACCTCGCCTACCCGTTCGCCCTCGCCCGAATGGTGCGAGAGGCCGTCGCCGCGGGCGCGACCTACGACGCGCTCGTGGCCCAACACTCCATCTCGGCCGTCGCCGCCGGCCAACTGCGCACGCAACTCCGCGTCCCGGTGGTCTTCAACCTTCTCGATTGCCTCACAGGCTTCATGGAGACCTGGCCCCCGCTGCTGATGCCGCGACAAATCGCGCGCGCGCTGGTCCGCTACGAGCTTGGCCTCCCCCGTCGCTACCAGGCGGATGGTGTCCTGACCGTCTCGGACGAATTGCGAAATCGCGTCGTGGCTCGGGGATATCCTGCGGCTCGTGTCCTCGCCGCCTATTACGGCTTTGACGCCGATCGATTCACTCCCTCCTCTCCCCATCACGAGTCCCCATCCGGGAAAGCACCCATGGTGGTGATGCATGGTTCCTTCGATCACCATCACCTCGGACCTATTGCCCTCCAGGCCGTCAGGCACGTGGCCCAGTGCCGACCCGACGTGCGCTTCCGCTTTGTGGGCCCCCTCACCCCTGCCCTGCGCACGTTCGCCGGGTCCGTCCGGCGCCATGTCCCCCGGGCCAATCTCGAACTGACCGGCTTCGTCCCCTACATCGACATCCCGGCGCAACTCGCCGACGCCACAGTCGGCCTAACCCCTTACCAACCGTCGTCCGGTACCCACTGCGCCTTCGTGGCCAAAACCGTGGAATACCTCGGACTCGGTCTCCCGGTCGTCTCCACCCCCCTGCAAAGCTCGCTGCAGTACTACGCAGGACTCCGCGGAATCACCTTCTCCGATGACGCGGGCACCGACTTCGGCCCGGCCGTGCTCCGTTGGCTCGACCTGCCCCAGTCAGAACGCTCCGCCGCCGTGGAACCCGCGCGGCTCAAGGTGCATAGGGAGTTGAACTGGCCGACCCTCTGCGCGCGCGCGACGGACTTCGTCGAGACCGTCGCGCAATCGCCGTCCACCCTTCCAGCCTCCCGCTGAGCGACCTCCAAGCGCCGGCCGCGGGACGCCCCCATGAAGTAGCCGCGTTCATTCAAATCATCATATTTGCAGGCAACAGGTTAGCAATCCGGCCCCGGAACGAGACGATTCTCCAGCCCGGGGCTCGTCCCGCCGATAAATCATGTGACAGTTCCGCCATCACGGGCGGGACACCTTGTCGGGTCAGCCAACGGGCCGGCGGGGTGCCATCCAGGCGCGGGGCGTGGCGAGGTCGCCGCGATCCGCTCCGTCAATGTCAGCGTTCCACCGGCCCGGCGAGTCGATCCGACGCTGGGCATGAACGCTCCTCGACGTAACGGACCACGGCCCGACTTCTCCCCCCAGGGGACAGGTCCCCGCCCGTCGGTCGCCCCCGCTCTCGGTGCCGTTTCATGCGCGTCCCGTTCGTTTCACGTCTCACCCCGCATCTGACTATGCATACTCGCCTCCGTTCCATGACCCTCGGGCAGCGCATCAGCCTGGGATTCGCCGCTCTGATTGCCACCACCTTCATCCTCGGTGTCGTCTGCATCGTGAGCATGAGCAAGGTCTCCGTGACCGCCGGCCGTCTCGCTGAGCAATACGTCCCGGAAGTGGAGTTCAGCTCCGAACTCGGACGCGACACTCAGCTCACCATGCTCGCCGTCCGGAGCTACGCCCTGACCGGCGAGGAGAAGTACTTCGAGGAGGCCACCAAGGAATTCCAGCTCATCGAAGCCAGCCTGACCAAGGGTCGCGACCTCGTCGCCCGCTTCCCCCAGTTGACCACGCTCAAGCAACAACTCACCGACTACGAGACGTTCTATGCGCAGTACAAACAGCTGGTGACGGAAACCAAGACCGCCAGCGACGCCATCGAGTCGGCTCGCAAATCCATGGACGCCGCAGCCACGGAGTTCGTCTCCGCGATGAACGATTTCCAGGACAATCAGATTGCCGCGCTAAACAAGGACATCGCCGCCGGCGCCGAACGGACCACGCTGGAGGAACGCACGCTCAAGGTGGATACCGCCGCCGAGATTCGCAACCTCGTCAACCAGGTCCGCGTGGCGTCCTTCAAAGCCCAGGCCACCCGCGATCTCAAACCCATCGAGGAAGCCCTCAAGAACTTCGCCGTCATCCAGGGTCATTTGGAGCGCATCCGTCCCGTGGTCCGACAAGCCACGAATATCGCGCAGCTCGCCAAGGTCGGCACCGCAGTCAAAACCTACGAGGAATCAACCCGCGGACTGAACACGCAATGGGCCCAACTCGACGCCATTGGAGTCCGGCGCGCCAAGGTCAGCGATGAACTGGTCGCCAAAACCTCCGCCGTGGTCGACGCCGGCGTCAAACACACGGTCAGTCTCTCCCAGGAAGCCGCGGCCAGCTTGACTGCCTCCTCCCGCATCACCCAGATCGGGCTCGCCCTCGCCGCCGCGGTCGGCGTGATCCTCGCCCTCCTCATCACGCGCGGCATCACGCGCACGCTCCGCGGCATCGCCGAGTCCCTCGCCGACGGCGCTGTGCAGACCAGCTCCGCCGCTGCGCAAGTCTCCGCCGCCAGCCAGTCCCTGGCCGAAGGCGCCAGCGAACAAGCCGCGTCCCTTGAGGAAACCAGCGCCTCCCTGGAGGAACTCTCCAGCATGACCAAGAAGAACGCCGACA
>JADLFD010000506.1 GCA_020845805.1 Verrucomicrobiales bacterium
ACGCCCCTCAGCGAGGCCATGGCCGCCCACCCGCGCACGTTCCCCATCGTGGTCCTCAACCTGGTCCGCGCCGGCGAAGCCTCCGGTCGTCTCGCCGAGGTCTGCGACGAAATCCGCAAGCACTACGAATGGACCGACCGCATGGCCGCCGATGTGCGCCAGGCCCTCATGTACCCGGTCACCGTCCTCCTCGCGGTCACGATCTTCTTCTTCGTGGTCTTCACCTTCTTCATCCCACGCTTCACCGGGGTGCTGAAGGAACTCGGCGTCCCCTTGCCCACCCTCACGCGCGTCATGATCGTCCTGAGCGATTTCATGAAGGCGCACTACGCCGCCCTCCTCCTGGGTATCCTCGCCGCCTCCGCCCTCTCCTACTGGGCCATCCGCACTTTCCCCCGCGTCGCCTGCGGCGTGGATCGCGCCAAGCTCGCCGTGCCGTTCTTCGGCCCCATCCTCCGCCAGATCTGCCTCTCGCGCTTCGTGCAGAACCTCGCGGTGCTCTACCGCGCCGGAATCCCCCTGCTCGAAGCCCTGCGCCTCTGCCAACCGCTGGTCGGCAATCGTGTCATCGAACACCACATCGAAAGCCTGCGCCAGGGCGTCGCCGAAGGACACTCGCTCCACGACACCATGGCGCACGCCGCCGACTTCCCACCCCTGGTCGTCCAAATGACCGCTCTCGGCGAATCGACCGGTAGCCTCGATGACTCCCTCCAAAGTGTCGCGGACTACTACAACCTGATCATCCCTCGCGAGGTGAAGAAGGTCTTCGGACTGTTCGAGCCGCTCATGATCATCGGCCTGATCGGGCTCGTCGGGATCGTCGCCCTCTCCGTCTTCCTCCCCATCGCGTCCGCCTTAGAGGGCAAATGAACACCCCCCGCCGCCATTCCTCCGCGCACCACGGATTCAGCCTCCTCGAAATGATCGGAGTGCTGGCGCTCGTCGGGATCTTCGCCGCGGTCATCACGCCCAACCTCGCGCAAAGCGTCAGCCGCACTGCGGGCGCCAAAGAGGACGCCCTGCTCGAAACCATCGGCGATGGCCTCGTCGATTACGTCCTCTCCCACCAGATCATCCCCAACGACTCCCAGTGGGCCGCCGCCGTCGTCAGCGCCACCGACCTCTCCCTCAACGAAGTCACTTACTGCAATCCCTCCGGGACCCGCTCCACCCGCATCTACGTCATCGATCCTGCCTTCCAACCCTCGGACCTGACCGCCGATCCCGCTCTTTTGACCAGCGCGTCCTCCGCGCCTCTCTGGACCCAAACCTCCGCCGGCGCCTCCACCGTCGCCAACGCGCGCATCCTCATCCTCAGTGTCCATAAACCCGGGCTCTACCTGCCGCTCAAAAGCGGCTTCGCCAGCAGTTCCACCGCGTTCGAAAACATCTGGAGCTGGAACCTCGACCCCAAAACCGATGCCCCACCCACCGGATGGTCCTCCGACTGGACCGGCAACGGGGAATACCTCCACGTCAAACGCATCAACCTCGCGCCCTACTTCCACCGGGTCACCTTCAGCAACACTCAGTACCCCACGGAAATTCCCTACTACCAGGTCGGCTCCGACTCCGTGGTCCTCCTGAGCTCAGCCAGCGCCTTCGACGCCCTCTTCCTCCAGGGCAGCTTCGTGCGCGTTTACGAGGATAACGAGAGCGCTGTCTCCCCCGGCGCACTCCAAATCAGTCACACCATCACCGGACCCGACAACTTCATCTATGCGAGTGACCTCTGGCAGATGCACTGACCGACAGGGCTACGCGCTCCTTGTCCTGCTGCTGGTGGTCGGTACCGCCGTCGGAGCCGCGTCCGTGCTCATCCCCAAACGCCTCGCCGGCATCCGCAATGACCGTGCCCGCCAGGAGGAAACCATGCTCGATCGCATCCGCGACGGACTCCTCCGCAGCATCCAGGGCGAACTCACCATCCCCGACTCCAAAACCTGGAGCCAGGCCGTCGCCAAAACCACCGGCATGAGCAAGAAGGCGGTGGAATCCGTCGAGCCCAAGTTCCCTTCCGATACCACCGCACAACGACTGTTTCTCATCGATCCCGGCCTCAACGCCTCCCTCCTACCCTACTCCCAGAACAGCGACGGACTCACCGGCACTTCGACCAATCTCCTCGGGGCCCACGCGCGCCTCATGATCGTCAGCACCTCCCGCCGGGGCGAAGCCATGCCGTTCTCTTCCGAATCCGTCACGCAGGACCAGTTCGACACGCTCTGGAACTGGGCCGCCAATCCCGCCACCAAGTCTCCCCCCTCCGGTTGGCCCGCCTCCTGGAATCACCAGGGCGATGCCATTCATGTGGCGCGGATCCCCCTCAAATCCCTCTTCGCCGAGGTCACCATGGACGCCCTCGCCTACGGGGTCGGATCCCACCTCAACCCCGGCCAAGGCATCGGCCTCAACAAGCTTATCCCCGGATCCGGCACCTACTGGTTTCTCAAGGGAACCCTGCTCCGGGCGTCGAAACTCGCCCTCACCGGCCCCCAGCTCACGCTGAACATCCAGCGCAACGACGCACTCAGTTTCTCCGATCCCATCTCCCTACCCACACCCCTCGCGTATTATCCGTTTCGGCACACCTCCCAGAGCTCCATCACCAACGAAGGCAGCTTGGGCTCGAGTTGGGCCGGACAATGCTATTACAGCGCCTGGGCGGGTTCCGATGGACCGCGTTCTCCCACTTACACGGGCTTCTCCACCACCAACCGCGCGCTCAACGTCTCCAGCTATTCCGCGCTGGTCTACACCGCCGGTACGCTGCCGCTGAAGCTCCCGAAATTCACTCTCGCAGGGTGGATCCGTCCGGAGTCCATCAGCAGCTCTCCCGGCCTCGCTTTCGGGGTCCGCGACGCCCTCCACATCGGCATCACCAGTCGCTACGGCTGGTACTATATCTACGGAAACTCCGCGCGCGGAGGGATCGTCAAAGCGCGTTACAACGTCTCGCTCAACACCTGGCACCATGTCGCCCTGGTCGGCGACGGCCTGAAACTGACCCTCTACCTCGACGGCAGCCAGGTCGCCTCACGAAAACGCTTCGTCTCCAACTACAGCCGCCTGGGTCGATCGACGTTCCGCATGAGCGATACCACCAG
>JADLFD010000507.1 GCA_020845805.1 Verrucomicrobiales bacterium
AAGGCCGAACTCTCCACCGTGAAACGCTAGCCGCCTCCCCGGCCGTCAGGGAAGGTGCAACGGGGTCACCTTCAGCTTGCGCACCGCCACCGGACCGTGGTCGCCCTGGATCATCAAGGGGCCATAGGGCTTCTCATCCGAGTAATGCGCCGAGCGCGTCGGGCCGGTGACCTCGACATTCTCGTGGATTTCCACCCCGTTGAGCGTGACCCGCTTGAACCGCGCGTTCTCCACCTTGCGCCCGCCCGCATCAAACCGCGGCGCCCGGAAAACCACCTCCGCGGTCTGCCATTCCCCCGGCGGACGCGAGGCGTTCACCCGCGGCGGGGTGCCTTCGAACCCCTTGCCGTCCGCCCACCGTTCGTAGATCCCACCGCAGTCGGAATGCTTCGGCTGCGCCACGCCGTAGCTGTCGAGGATCTGAACCTCGTAGCGCCCCATGAAATACACGCCCGAGTTCGACGCCTTGGGGATGCAAAACTCGTACGACACCCGGACGTCGCCATACTCAGCCGTGGTCAGAATGTCAGTGGTCCTACCCTCCGCACCGTTCACGATCGCACCCGAGCCGGGGACCAGATCGAACCGCTTCGGGTCCGCGGTGTTCAACCGGACGTCCGCGGTGGGCTGCCAGGTTCCGGTGGGGGTGCGGAAATTGGAGAGATCCCCTTTGCCGAGGATCACCTGCGTGCACTCGGCACAGCCGCCCGCCACCCAGGCGGCCGCAGCCAAAGCCAGAAGGGAACCGCATCGAAGAAAGGATCGGGAGAGGAGGTGAGTGGAGGGAGTCATGGGGTTTTGGTGCCGGAGAGGCTACCGACCCCGCCACCCCGACGCAAACCGCGGCCCGAACCACCTCCCCGGATTTCCCAGAACGCCACCGCTCCCCCTTCGTCGACCCCTATTCTCTGTGTCAATCTGTGCTGCTCTGTGGAGGGCCCGCCCACCTCTCCAATTTCAATGGCAACCTCCCCGATCGCCCTCCCCAGATCTCCCAGAACGCCACCGATCCCCCCTTCGTCGCCCCCCCATTCTCTGTGTCAATCTGTGCTGCTCTGTGGAGGGCACAGCATCTTGTCCTGGGTACGCCCTACCGATGCGCCGCTCTGCGGACACTCCAGCCGCGACGCCTACCGGGTCAGTGCATGTCGACGCCACAGCTGCCGATCGCCCCAGTATAGTAGTTGAACTGGACGTTCGGATGCCCCGCCAGCAGCGACATCGGCACCGAGGTATCCACGATCCCCTTGGAAATCATGAACGCCGTCAGGCGGAAGCCGAACGGATTGTCGTGATGACCCGGATGCCAGATCGACACCTTCTCCGCCTGCCACGTCTCCACCGGTCCCACCGTCACCGCCTTGGTCGGCACCATGCTGATGTTGCCCCCCGCGCTGGTGCGCGCGTTCTGGGCCAGGGTCAGCGGATGCAAATCGACCACGCGCGTCGCGAGCTTGCGGTACTCCGCTGCGGACGGCGGTTCCGCCTTCCACTTGCCGCGGCGCGCCAGGGGATCGTTGAACGCCCAATGCTTCACGTCGCCCTGCCCGCCCTGCATCACCGCGCAACGTACGCCCGCCTGCCACGAGGCGCGGTACTCGCGCGTGTCGGCCTTGGGGAAATGAAGATTCGCGTCCGGCATGCGCAGGCGACGTTCCAGGCGGTCGAAGCACAACTCCCGATCGCAACGCTCGAAACTCAGCGGGTGCGTCACCGGTACCTCGCGTCCGGTCGCGGCATCGACCCACTCGTCCATGCCCCAGAAATGTCCAGACCGCACGTCAAGGCCAAGCGCGTTGACGATGCGTGCCACCAGCGGCAACTGCTCGGTCGGCCCAATGGGTCCGCACACGCCCACCGGATTATCGTCGGTCGATTGCTTCCACGCCTCCACGTACTCCAACGCCTCGGCGAGATAGAACTCCTCCAAGGTGGGGTAGAGCGCCACCTTGAATCCCGGCCGTGAGAGCTTGGGCAGATCCTTCGCGCGCAGCGCAGCCACCTCGGCCACCAGATCGGCATCCAACGTCGTGTAATCCCACCAGTCGGGGGCAATCGTGCTCAGCTTGCGTGGCATGGCCTTTCCCATGCTCGAATCCATCCTGAGCGTCAACCCTGCGGTGCCACGCCGACCCGCTTTCTCCGCCGGTCGGCGCCCTTCAGTCCCCCGTGGTCCACCCGCGATTCAACAGATGCGCCGCCCCGAGCGCGTCCTGCAACGGATCGGCATCCAGCGAGGCAAAGCCGAGCGGGTGATGACGCGTCCATCCCTCAGCCATGGCAAACCGACCCGAGTGCCGTCCGACTTCCGTTCCGAAATCCTCCATCGCCTGGAGGTACGAATCCATGCCCTGACTCTGGTCCAGCCAGGTTCGCTGGCTGGCATGGCACGCGAGCGACTCGCGCTTGAGATCTCGTGCGTCGCTGATGTTCACCCAGGCCCGCGCCGGCACCCGGCGGCCCAGCGGGTCACGCAGCCCATGCGGCACCGCGTGGTACACGACCGAGTCGCCGGCCCACGGCGCCACGCGGGGCGTGGTGCGATAATTCGGCATGCCGCGCGAGAAGGTCGCGGTCACCGCCAACCGCGCTGTCTGCATGTGGTCCTCCATGTAGTCCGAAAGCGCGTGCGTGAGCACGATGGCAGGACGCACACGGCGCACGACCGCCCCCACGCGACGCAGCAGGCGGTCGCCGTAGAAGATCTCCAAATCGTCGGCGATCGGCGCATGCCATTGCGCATGCAGCACCTTGGCCGCCGCCTGCGATTCGCGCCGTCGCACGGTGCGCAAGCGTGCCGCAGGAATCGTGGCGGAACCGCAGTTCCCGGTGCTGAGGTTGAAGTAATGCACCTCCCAGCCACGTCGCTCCAGCATGACCAGCGTGCCGGCCATGAGGAACTCGATGTCATCCGGGTGCGCCGCAATCGCCAAAACACTCGCCATATTTCGTCGCCGATCCAGTCCCAGGGACCCTCATCCGTTCTGCTCGCCGCGTCGGCCTCGGCTCAGGCTCCGTGTGCCGGCGGATGTCGCCGGTCGTGGTTGGAGGCCGATCGATCGGCCGCAAAAATCACTTCATGCGTGGCCATGGCGTCCGCCAGGCTGGTCAACGGCATGTCTTCACCGCGGTCGAGGGCTTGGAAGAACGCTTCAAACTGCGTCTGGTACGGGTGATCCGAGACATCCCCGGAGTCCAGCAACGGCACTCCCAACCGGCTCCATTCCTTCTTGCTCAGCGCACCCAGGC
>JADLFD010000508.1 GCA_020845805.1 Verrucomicrobiales bacterium
GCACATGGACGGATTGAAGCGTCTGATGGCCTGCGGCGTGCTGGCGCTCGCGGCCGGTGTCGTGGGGTCTGGGTGCACCTCTCACGTCACCAATTTCACCCCGACCGCACTCCCCCGGGAGGCGAGCGGCCTCTACCATTTCGAAGCCGAGTGGACGAGCACCCAGCGCACCCGCGAACTGCGGGCGGACACCATCCGCGGCTGGGTAGTCCTCGACCACCAGTTCTATCCGATGGAACCCGTCTCCCGGCTCAAGGACCGCTGGGAGTCCGAAGTGCCCATCCCCGCCTCCGTGAACGCGGTCTACTACTACTTCAAGTGGGACTACCAGACCGCCGGGTTTGGCCATAACAACCCCAACAGCACGCGATCCAAGCTGTACCGCGTGGAAGTCGCTGATCCGGTGTCGAAATAGGGGCCAGGCCCCGAATCCGCCCCCCCACGCGACGCCCACGGCGCGCTCACGCCAGGCCCGCGTCCCTGCCGAATTCGAGTGAGCCGGCCGGCATAGGGACGGGAGGTTCGACGACTAACGCCGACGGCGACCCGCCGGCCCGGGGCGCGAACGACCCTTCCCCGGCCCAGTCCGGCTGCGCCCCGGTCCCTTCCCCATCGTCCGAGGCCCACCGGCCCGACGCTCGCCCTGCGGCGCGCGCGTGCGACGTCCCCCATGACCCGCCGGCTTCGGCTTGCGCACCGGCTCGATGGTCTTGGGACGTGAACGCGGGATCAACACGATCGGGCAACCCTCGTACCCGAACGCCTTGCGCAGGCATTGCGCGAGATACTTCTCGTAGGCGCGCTCAAACAGATCCGCTCGATTGACGAACAACGTGAAACGCGGCGGCGAACCCCCGGTCTGCGTGGCGTAATAGAACTTCAACTGCTCGCCCCCCTTGCTGACCGGTTGCCGCGCGACGATGGCATCGCGCAGGGTGCGGTTCAGCACCGCGGTGGGAATATGCTGCCTCAGTTGGGAAGTGACGTACCGGACCGCCTCGAGCAGGCGGTCCAGATGAAAACCCGATTTCGCGGAGGCGAAGATCACCGGGGCGTAGTCGAGGAAGAACAGGGTGTCCTGCACCCACTGCCCGAACTCGCCCAGGGTGGTCATCATCTGAGTGGAACCCCGCCCCTTGCGAACTCCCGAGCTGCGTCGTTCCACCTCCTCCTCGCGGGCTTCGCGCACCTTCTCCGAGACCAGGTCCCACTTGTTGACCACCACGATGCACGCGCGTCGGGCCTCGGTGATCAGAGCGCCCACCTTCTTGTCCTGCTGGTGAATGCCCTCCGAGGCATCGAGCATGAACAAGACGACGTCGCTGCGCGCGATCGCCTCCTCGGTGCGCTTCACGCTGAAGAACTCGATCGAGTTGTCGATGCTCCGACGACGCCGCACGCCCGCGGTGTCCACCAGGAGGTAGCGTTCGCGACGCCCTTCCGTCTCCACTTCGAAGGGCACGTCGACGGCATCCCGAGTGGTGCCGGGGATCGGGCTGACCACCACGCGCGTGGATCGCGTCAGGGCGTTGACCAACGAGGATTTTCCCACGTTCGGCCGGCCGACGATGGCCAGCTTCAGCGGTTCATCACCACCGCCCGCGGGGGTCGGTTCCCCGTCCTCCCCCGTCTCCGTCCCGCCCTCCGCCCCGTCCCCTTCTCCGGAAGGGGTCGGCAGTTCCATCTCCGGCAGGTGCCTCACCGCGGCATCCACCAGCGCCTCGATGCCGCGGCCGTGAATCGCGCTGACCGGGTACTCGCGGCCGAAGCCCAGTCGGGAGAAATCCACGGCGTCCTCGGCAATGCCCTCGTTGTCCGCCTTGTTCACGGCGAGCAGCACGGGCTTGCCCGCGGCGCGCAGTCGTGAAGCGACTTCCTCGTCCAGCGGCACCAAACCCTCCTGGACGTTCACCACGAAGAGCACGACGTGCGCTGATTCGATGGCGAGCTCCACCTGCTCCAGCGCCGCCTGCGTGATGACGTCCACGGCCTTCTCCCCGCGGCGCAGCCCGATGCCGCCTGTGTCGATCAGGGTGTAGGGCCGCCCCCGCCACTCCACCTCGGCCGTCACACGATCCCGCGTGACGCCCGGCTGGTCGTGCACAATGGCGATGCGCCGCCCCGCGATGCGGTTGAACAGCGCGGACTTCCCGACATTCGGCCGACCGACGATCGCAATGACGCCAGACATGATGGCGGGATGGAATCACACCCCGGCGCTGGGATGAAGGAAACTTCCCGGGGAAGAGCCCGCACCGCGGGCGATGTCCTCAGCCGCGCTTCACGAACTTGGCCATGCGCTCCATGGCCTCCTCGATCTTCGGGAGGGCGGTGGCAAAACAGCAGCGCACAAACCCCTCGCCGCAGGCGCCAAAAGCCGAACCCGGGACGCAGGCGACCTTGTGCTCACGCAGCAGCCCGACAGCGAACTCCTTGGCAGTCATGCCCGTGGAGGTGATGGACGGAAAAGCATAGAACGACCCACGCGGCAGATGGCACTTCAACCCCATCGAGTTCAGTGCGTTCACGATCAGATTGCGACGCAGGCGATACTGATCGCGCATCTCGAGGGTATCCGGTTCGCCATGCAGCACCGCTTCCAACGCGGCTTCCTGGCTGATGATGCTCGCGCACAGCATCGAGTACTGATGGATGCGCATCATGGCCTCGGTCAGCTCCAGCGGGGCGCAGGCATACCCGATGCGGAACCCCGTCATGGCGTATGCCTTGGAGAAACCGTGCAGAAAAATCGTGCGCTCGCGCATGCCGGGCAGCGACGCGATCGACACGTGCTCCCCTTCAAAGGTCAGCTCGGAGTAAATCTCGTCCGTCAGCACCAGCAGGTTGTGCCGCTGCACCACCGCCGCGATGCGCTCCAACTCGGCTCTGGTCATGGTGCCGCCCGTCGGATTGGTCGGGAAATTGAGCACCACCGCTTTCGAGCGCGGAGTGATCACCGCCTCGATCGCCTCCGCACGCACCGCGAAACCGTCCTCCGGCCGACACACCACCGAGACCGGTTTGCCGTGGGCCAGGGCAATGCTGGGCGAATAGCTCACATAGCACGGCTCATGGAAGATGATCTCGTCGCCCGGATCGATGATCGCACGCAGCGCAAGGTCCATGGCCTCGCTGACCCCCACCGCGATCAGGATCTCGTTGGGCGCATAGGAGACGCCAAACTTGGCGGCGATGTGCGTGCTCAGCGCCTCCCTCAGCTTCGGCATCCCGAGGTTCGACGTGTAGGAGGTGCGCCCCTGCTCCAAGGCGTAGATGGCAGCCTCCCGAA
The DNA here is from genome assembly GCA_020845805.1 of Verrucomicrobiales bacterium. Lineage (GTDB taxonomy): Bacteria > Verrucomicrobiota > Verrucomicrobiia > Limisphaerales > CAIMTB01 > CAIMTB01. The sequence goes on from JADLFD010000508.1 coordinate 3,290, forward strand.
TGTGCCAGGGCGTGACGAAATCCGGCTCACCAACCCCGAGCGAGATGACGTCCTTCTGGCTGGCCACGATGTCGAAGAACTCACGGATGCCCGAACGCGGGATTCCCCGCACATGGGCAGCCACCGGTGAGATCCCTGGCCTTGCAGTCATAAAGGGGCGGCACCCTACGCCAACCCCAGCATCTCTGGCAAGGGCACCCACTCCGGTTCAATCCCTGCTCCGCACGGGCTCCGGCGATAAATCCTCCTCCGCCCCGACCTCGGCCGCGAGGATCTCGCTCCACGAAGGCGCCTGAAAAACTCGAATCCCTGCCCCGCTCATCCAGGGCCCCGTCGACCCCGCCAGCCACCGGCCGTCGGGTGAGAACAACAGCAGTCGCAGACTTCGCCCCAGCCGGCGTTCGCTCATCAGCTCCTGCTGCGTCGCCACGTTCCACAACTTCACCGTCCCGTCCTCACTCGAGGTCGCCAAGGTGCGTCCATCGGGCGCGAACGCTACCCCCACCAACCCCTGCTTGTGACCAATGCAGGCACCCAGCGACTTGCCCGTCTCCGTGTCCCACAACTGCACCAGGTTGTCCGCATCCTCAGGATTCGACGTGGTGGCCAATATCCGGCCGTCCGCCGACAACGCCGAAGCCGGGCCCAGGGACGAATGCACGGCAATGAACTGCCGTACCCGGCGCGATTCGACATCCCAGATCTGGATGGTGTAGTCGCGCACGATCGAGGCCGCCGTCCGGCCATCCGCCGATTGCAGCAACCGACCGGGCTCCATGCCGAACAACGCGCGGTCGGGCTGATCCAGGCTCCAGGCCCGCCAGGGCGCGCTCCAACCGCCCGTGTACAGGAGCTTCCCGTCGCGCGAAAGCGCCAGATACTCCGCCGGCCCCTCCGCGATCTTCAACAGTCGTGAGGCCCCAGAGCTCATGTCCCAAACCCGCACCCGACCGTCGCGCCCGCCCTGGGCCATCACCCGGAAATCCGCACTCACCGCCACCGTGCCCAGCAATCCAAAAGGCCCGAGCGGCACGCGATCCCGGTCGAGCGCGATCTCGCGGTCAATGCGCCCCGACCTGGGCTCCACCCAGGCCACCGAACCGCGCGGGGTCAGCACCGCCAACTGATCGCCATCCTCCGAGAATTGCAGCGGCACCCAGCCCGGCTCCCCCAGCAGTTCGCCCTCCTCCGACGGCCGGTTGGGCCACACGTTCAAGCCTCCATCCTTCGCCCCACTCAGGATCCACCGTCCGTCCGGCGATTCCGCAATCGCCCAGACTTCGTTCAGATGCCCGCGAAACGCTCCCGACTGACGCTGCGCCGCGTAGTCCCAAAGCCGCACCGAATGGTCCCCGCTGGCGGTCACCAACGACCGCCCGTCCCGTGTGAACAGCATCGCGACGATCTCCCCCGTGTGCTCCGGATTCCGCGCATCGGCCGGCACCGTCGCGCGCTCCTTGCCCGTCGCCGCATCCCACACACTCACCACGAACACACCACGCGCGGAAGCCCGGTTCCGCGGCACCAATACGGAAGCGCCATCGGGAGAGAACACGATCTGACGATCCGGACGAAACCGCACACCGCCTCGCGAGATCAGGCCCACGGTATCTTCGAGGACCACGCGTTCCCCGCCGCCGTCCAGGGGCCAGATCACGATGCCGTCACGGCTGTCCGTCGCCACCCGCCGCCCGTCCGGCGCGAACGCCACGGGACCGGTCGCGCCCGACAGGAAGGCCACCTCGCCCCACTCCGCGGTTTCCCGGATGCGCACGCCCTCGCGCGTCGTCGAAGCCACCCGGGTGCCTTCGTGCATGACTGCCATCGGAGCGCCTTCCCCGGTAAACTCGCGCGACTCGGTCCAGTCGCTCGTCCGCCACACCCGCAGGGAAAACCGGCTCGCCGTCACCATGAAACGACCATCATCGACGAAGCCGATCGATTGCGCCCCGCGCGTCATGCGGGCCGCCTCCACCCGTGCTCTCCAATCCCAGATCCGGACGCGGTCGCGCTGCCCGACCGCCACCCACACGCCATCCGGCGACACGGCCAGGGCGGTGATCGCTTCTCCCTGGTTGGGCAAGGGTAGGTGCTCGTTCCCCCGGCATTGCTGCCAAAGATAGCGCCATTCAAACCCGCGCTGATCGCGCGCGCCCGGCCGCGGCACGTGCTTCTCGAGCAACTGCAGGGCGCGCCCGAAATTCCCGGAGGCGAGTGATTGCTGGGCCAGGTTCATGTCGGCGACGTACTCGTTGCGCACCGCGATCCCAGCGCTCTGCTCCGCCTGCAGCAGCGCATCCTCGGCGTCACGTCGCAGACGCACCTCCTTCGCCTCCGCCTGCCGCGCGCGAACCGCCTGATGCACGCTGACCGCGGCACCGCCAAACAACGCCAGCGTCACCAGAGCGCCGGCCACGACCACCAGGCGGTTTCGGCGCAGCGTCTTTTCCAGGCGGTAGAACGCACTCGGCGGACGCGCCAGGACGGGTTCGAATTCCAGGTACCGCTGGATGTCCTGCGCCAGCGCATTCACGGTCTCGTAGCGGCGGGATCGATCCTTCTCGAGGCACTTCATGACGATCCAATCGAGATCGCCACGCAGTCGACCCGCCCATCGGGGAACTTCCAACGCACGCGCGCGCGCCCTCCCCGGCGCCGCATCACCACCCCGAATCACCGTGGCGACCCGGGCCGAAGGTCGTTCGGGTTCCAGCTCCCGGATCATCCGCCGGCAGCCATCCACACCGCTTTCGAGCAAGGCGACGGTGTCCAGGGGCGTGCTGCCCGTAAGCAGCTCGTACAGGAGCACCCCCAACGAATACACATCCGTCCGCGTGTCCACATCCACCACCCCCATCTCGGCCTGCTCCGGGCTCATGTAGGCCGGCGTGCCGAGGAACGAGTGGTATTCCGTATGCAGGGTCTTTTCCGTGAGTCGGCGCTCGGTCGCCTTGGCGATGCCGAAATCGATCACCTTCGGCACCGGACGCCCATCCTCCACCGCCACCAGCACGTTCGAGGGCTTGAGGTCGCGATGAATCACGCCCTTCTGGTGGGCATGCTGGATCGCGTGACAAACCTGCACGAAGAGCTCAAGGCGCCGCTCAATGCTGAACAAGTGCTCGTCGCAGTAGTCGGTCACACGAGCACCCCGCACCAGTTCCATCGCGAAATAGGGCCGGCCCGTCTCCGTCGCGCCCGCGTCCAGGACGCGCGCGATGTTGTGATGATCCATCATCGCCAGCGCCTGACGCTCCGCTTCGAAGCGTGCGATCACGCTGCGCGTGTCCATCCCCAGCTTGATGATCTTGAGCGCCACCTCGCGGCGCACCGGCTCCCATTGCTCCGCCAAATACACCACGCCGCAGCCACCCTCCCCGATCTCCTCCCGCAGTCGATACCGGCCGATCCAATCCCCTGCTCCAGGGCGCCCCTCGCCACCCTCCCCCGTGGCACGCGCACGCTTTAACACCGGCGACTCTCCCAGCGCCGCGCTTTCCAGAAAATCGCCCAGCCGCTCGCCCGTCTCCAGGAGTTCCACCACGCGACGCCGCTTCTCCCCGTCCGCGCCACAGGCCGCTTCCAGGTACCGCCCACGCTCGACAGGATCCTCGAACGCAAGGGCACCCAGAAAGATGTCCCGCTCGGATCCGCCTTCGCCCGAGACGTGCGTCGCACTCATGCCGCCCCGTTATACCCACGGAACCACCGTCGATCGATCCCAACGTCCATCGACAACGAGGGGCCCCGTAGATACCGCCTCCTGAGACGGCCGGGCAGAAAGGCTTTCCAGGCCACCCTGACCTCGCCTCCGAACCCGTCGCCCCTGGGGATGCACTCCCCTACTCGGCGTGGTCGCCTCGGCCCAGGATCTGCTGACGGAATTGCTTGGGGGTCACGCCGAACACACGCCGGAAATGCAGGGTGAGATGGCTCTGGTCGCAAAACCCCACCTGCACCGCGATGTCGGAGGTGGTGTGCTTGCGCGAAATCAAAAGCTCGCGCGCACGATCGACCCGGCATTGCACCAAATACCGGTGAGGCGAAAGCCCGGTGCTGTCTTTGAAGCACCGCGCGAAGTGGAACAGGCTGAGCCCCGCCTCCTGAGCCAGCGCTGAAAGGGGAATATCCTCCGCCAGATGAGCGTGCATGTAGTCGAGCACGCGCTTGAGCTGGTTCTTGGTCAACCCACCCTGGGCCCCTTCGCGCTCGCGTCGCGTCGTGGCGCCATACCGAGTGACCAGGTGTGCCGATAGCGCGGCCGCCATCGACTCCCCGTAGACGCGCCCCCCGGGATAGCCGGCCAGGACCTCCTGGTGCAGCGCCACCGCCATGGCGTGCAACATCGGATCCCGCACCGGCACCGCGAACCGCAATTCGACCGGCTCTTCTCCGCCGCCCAGCGAATGCGTCGCGAACCGCAAAAACCTGGGATCGAGCGTGATGACCAGCGTCTCACCCGAGCGCAAGGTCTTGGCCGAGAAACGGCGCAAGGCGGGGATCAGGACCGCCTGGCCCTCCTGGAAAGTCACCACCTGGGTGCCCTCCTCCGACTTCCACTCAATGATCGAGGAGCCGTGGACCTGCACCACGATCGCGTGCTTCATCGACACCACGTCAACCAACTCATTGGCCCGTCCCGCAGCATGGGCTTCCACGTGGATCCCCTCCCAGGGGCTTGCGTCACTTGAGGAGGAGGGAAGATCAGCAATCGCCGGGCGGACTTCTCCGGTGTCCAGTTCCATGATCGAAGGACGGCTGTCGGGCGTGTACATGGGAATCGATAGGTTAGGTTCGTGGGGGTACGACCACGCCTCGCCACCCGACCCCGCAAACGTGAAAGGCCGATGGCTCTCGCCATCGACCTCGTCACCTACGCCGCGGAACCTCACCTCTTAACCCGCGACGCAGAAATCGAACTCCCGGCCAGTTGGCGATTGGCGCTGCCTACCCCCTCGCAGGAACACATCCCCGGTCGCCACCCAGGCAACCGGAATCCTGCGCTTACCTGTAGAAGCGCAATCCCAACGAATAGTCCGCACGTTTCTCTCGGATTTCTTTGGCCTCGCCTCGCCCCCTGCGAGAAGAGGGATGGGTCGGCGGCTCCCGCCGCCGACCCGTGACCCACGTCGATCAACCCCAACCGGAGGCTCACGACGTGAAAAGGAACCATCCCGGGTCCAAGACCACGGTCTGACCGCACGCTGCAGGTCCAGATCGCCACGAACTTCAGTACCCACCATGTGCCGTCCCCACCCCATGCGAGATTCCGATCCCGTTTCCGCAAAGAATCTTTGGAAATCTCGCCGTCGAGTCGTCCCCCGCCCCCCCAATACCGCCGAGCCCTACCCCGCACGCTCCCGAATGGACCGTTGCAGCCACGCGCGCGCGTACGTCCAGAGCCCCTCCGCCGAGCGCTTGGACATCCCCAACGCGGTCGAGGCCTCCTCCATGGTCATGCCAATGAAATACCGGCACTTCACCAACTGCGCGGCCTGAGGGTCATTCACCGCCAACTCGTCGAGGGCTTCGTGCACCGCCAGCAGTTCCTCGGGTTCCACCGTGAGGGCCAGGGCATCCTCATCCAGCGCCTCGTGAATCGCGGCCCCGCCCCGCTTCTGGCTGCGCTTGCGCCGGGCGTGATCCACCAGGATGCGCCGCATCGCCTCGCCCGCCGCCGCGAAGAAATGGGTCCGATTCTCCCAGCCATGCTGTCCGCCCCCTGTCAGGCGCAGCCAGACTTCGTGGACCAGGGCCGTGGGCTGGAGGGTGTGACCCGGCGCCTCCCGCTGCATGCGCGCCGCCGCCATGTGCCGCAGCTGCTCGTACACCAGCGGCAAAAGTTCCCCTGCCGCCCCGGGATCCCCGAGCTGCACGGCATTCATGATCCGGGTCATGTCCCCAGGCCGAAGTTCTTTGTCCACGGTAGGTTGGGTCCCGACCGCCTGTTTCGACGGCGCGACTCCCTGCGACGTTACACTCGCTCTCGTTGTTCGATCCCCTGCGTTCCCTGGGCGACAACCTCGCCCGGGTGGGGTCGATGTGCAAAAAACAAAAAAGACGGGCTGGTCTTGCGACCAGCCCGTCGTGCGTCCCGCCGAGGCGGGGGAATCTACTCTGTCGGCGAACGCCGGCTTCGCTTAGTACACCGTGGTGGACTCGAGCTCGGTGATCGGGTTCTGACGCGACTTGGTGGTCACGTCGACCTTCAGGCGAGCGTCGCCCGCCTTCGTGCCCTTGCCCTTCACCGTGTAGGTGATGGTCTGCTTGACCGCGAGGGTCGGCACCGGGGCCCAGGAGACATTGGCGCCGCTGATGCTGCCACCGTTCGAGGCCGCACCGGGCGTGACTTCATCCGGGAACGTGGCCTTCACGGCCACGTCTTGCAGGTCAAGGCCACCGCCCTGGTTCGTCACCTTGATGGTGTACGTGGTCTCTTCACCGACCTGGATCGGATCAGGATCGTCCACCACTTCCACCAGGATCGCATTCACGCCCTGGATGAAGACGGCGCAGGTGGTGTTGGCCGGGTCGGCGCACACGCCGCGCGCCGCCGCGCTGAACGAGTAGTTGCCGCCGCTCGCACCCGAGAGGGTGACGCAAACCTTCTTGCTCGCGCCCGGCGCCAGCGAACCGATGTTCCAGTTGACCGTGCCACCGGAGTTCGCGCCGCCTTCGGTCGCCGACCGGAAGGTCAGGCCCGCAGGAATCGGGAGGCTCACCACCGTCGAGGCCGACGGAGCGTCACCCGTGTTCTTCACTTCGAAGCAGACTTCGAACGGACGGCCGATGAACTCGGCGAACTTGCCACCCATGGGGCCCGTCTTCTCGGGCGGGGTGATGCACGCGATGGTCAACGCCGGCTTCACCACCTTCACGCTGGCCTGGGCATCGGCTTCCACGCCCTGGGCGCTGGTCGCCTTGGCCGGGTTGTTGTAGGAACCGGTGCGCGCCGCCTTGGCGTTGAACGCAAATTCCTTGCTCTGGCCGGGCGTCAGCGTGCCGGCGTCAAACGAGACCGAGCTCTGGCCCGCGTCCGTGGTCAGTCCGGAAGGCAGGGTGTCCGTCACCTTCACCGCGGTCAGCGTGCTGCTGCCGTTGTTGCGGACGACCAGCTTGACCGGGATCGGGTCGCACTGCGTGACCTGCGCCGGCATGGTCTTCACCAGCTCAATGGCCGGCTTCACAACCTTGATCGGCTCGCACAGGATCGGGCTGTAGGTCGCCCAACCGCAGGTGGTGATCGTGCCCTCGCCCGAAGCCGAGCCCATGACCTTCACGGTCTTGGTCTCACGCGGTCCGAGGCCGCCGATCTTCCACGTCGCCACGCCGCCGTTCAACGAATCGGCCTTGGGCGACGAATCCGAGGTGCGGAAATTTTCCGTGACCTTGTCCATCAGCACCACGTCCGTCAGCGCGTAGTCGGTCAGATTGATCACGCGGTACTCGTAGCTGAACGGCTTGCCGACGAGCACTTCCGCGGGAACCACCTTCTCGAGCAACAGACCGCTGCTGTCGCGCAGTCCCGTGGGGAAAGCCATCGAGCCGCGCACATACTTGTTCCCACCCTCTTCGAAGGTGGCGTGCGACGGGCCATAGCCGCCGGCCGGACGCGGGGCGGGCTTGGGCGCCGCAGGAGTTTCGACCGGCGCCGGGGCCTTGGTCGTCGCGGGTTTCGCGGACGCACCAGAACTATATCCGGAGCGGCCAGAGGATTTCGCCGTGGTCGTGGAGCAGCAACCAGTGATCAGGAGGGCTGCCACCAACGTCGCCACAAGCGAAAGGGGCTTCAGAGGCATTCGCATAGGTGTCTTGTTTGGGCTGATAAACCAAGCGTCCCGCCGGCTGAGGGCGTGAGCGCTAAGCGTTCGCACTATGGTACCCGGACATCTGCTGTCAAGGCCCGCGAACAATCTCACGATTAGGCCTTAAGCCCCACCTTCACCGCGCCAATCCTGCTCCAATCGCGCCCGACGATGCCCAAGCGATCACCCGATGAATCAAAAAACTTAACTCGAGGCGTCGCGAAAACTCGACATGCACTCCACGGATCCTCGCGCCCCCCTGACTCCGCGACGCTTGCGGTGTCCCCGCACCCCGCACCCCACGGCCCGCGCCCACCCCTCCCCATCGCCCACCGCAGACCGCGCAATCCCTGCGCAGTCCGCCTGGCCAGACGCGCAATCCCTGCGCAGAGCCGGTTCACGCCCCAGCCATCCGACACGATCCGGGCCATCCCCCTCCCGCCTCGCCGGCCCTGGTCCATCCCGGATCCGCCCCCGTTTCGCCCTCCCTCGGGCCACCCCCACCCCATCGGGACCTTCCGACCCTCGTTCACCCGGGCGTTGGCCTGGGAACTGCCTCTTAACGCCTAACATGCGTCGGCTGAGAGCCCAATATCCTCACCGGCGTGCCGGGTTTGCCCCGGCGCTCGCACCCCAACCCTCAAAGCCCTGATCACATGCATCTCCGTCAGATCCTGACCCGGGCTGGCATCGCCGCCAGCGTGTTGCTCGCCACCCCTTCCGCCATCGCCCAACAGCCCGGTGGCGGCCAAGA
>JADLFD010000509.1 GCA_020845805.1 Verrucomicrobiales bacterium
GCGTGGGCCGCGCTCGGTCCCGCCTGGCAGCCGCACGATTTCCGATTCCAGTTCCAGACCTGACTGTTGCCCCGGCTTCTGGATACATCTCCCGCGACATGAATCGGAGGAACGGCACCCGTCACTTCGCGCGCAACCTGGTCATCGTGGCCACGGCGCTCGGGCTGTGGGGAGCCTTGGTGCTCCTGTTTGCGGCACCCCTCGCGTTGACCGACCCCCCGGTATCCTGGCGCCAAGCGATCGCCTTCGGGGTGTCCATCTGGGCGCTGTGGATCCTGTTCCTGCCTGCCGTGGCGTGGCTGGCCTTCCGCTACCCCATCGAGCGGAGGCGACTGCTGCGCCATCTCGGTCTGCACTTGGTGGCCTGCCTGCTCGTGGTCGGGGCCAGCCGGGCCACCTTCGGCTCCGAAAACCCGGTCCGTCCCCTTCCGCAGCAGCCGGAGGCGCCCGGTCGATCACCGGGTGCCAGAGCCGCCCGGCTGGGACCCCCTGGCGCGTTCAACACGCTGATGGGATTCCGCGCGGCGCTGGACGTGCTGGTCTACTGGTCCCTGGTGGGCGTTTGCCAGGCGATCACCAACTTCCGCGGCTCCCAGGTGCGCGAACGGCGCGCGGCCGAACTCGAGGCGAGACTGGCCCGCGCCCAACTGCAAACGCTGCGGATGCAGATCAACCCGCACTTTCTGTTCAACACGCTCAACTCGATCACCGCGTTGGTTTACATGAACCCGCGCGCAGCGGACGAGATGCTGGGTGATCTCAGTGAGTTGCTGCGTCGCTCGCTGGATTCGATGAACGAACAGGAAGTGTCGCTGGCGCAAGAGCTCGAGTTCGTGGGGGGATATCTCCGCATCGAGAAGAAGCGTTTTGGCGATCGGCTCCAGGTGGACCAACGGGTGCCGGAGGAGCTCAGGAACGCGCTGGTCCCCGCCCTGATTCTTCAACCGCTGGTCGAGAACGCCATCCGCCACGGCATCGAACCGCGCCGAGGCCCGGGGATGATCTTGATCGAGGCGAGCCGCGAAGCGCAGCACCTGCGCCTCGTGGTCCAGGACAACGGCAGAGGCCTGCTGGGCGCGGAGGGGGGCAGCACCGCGCGACGAGGGATCGGGCTCGCCAACACCGAAGCACGATTGCGGGGACTGTATGGCCAGGACCAGCGATTCTCCTTCGGAAACGCGGAACCCCAAGGCTGCCGAGTGGAGATCCATCTCCCTTTTCACCTTGAGCCGCTTCCGGTTCCCTCGGTCCCGGACCAACCTGTCGCATGAAGATCCGCGCGCTCATCGTCGATGACGAACCGTTGGCCAGGCAACGTGTTCGCCTGCTCCTGGCGGAGGAAGCGGACGTGGAGGTCGTCGGCGAAAGCGGCGATGGCTTCCAGGCTGTGGACCAACTCCAAGCAACCAGGCCGGACCTCGTCTTTCTCGATGTGCAGATGCCGGACATGGACGGGTTTGAGGTGTTGCGACGCGTCCCCGAGGCCTCGCTGCCCGTCGTGGTGTTCACCACCGCGTATGACCAGCACGCGCTTCGGGCCTTTGAGGTCCATGCACTGGACTACCTCTTGAAACCCTTTAAGCCCGCCCGGTTCAAGGAGGCGGTCCAGAGGGCGCGGGTGCTCCTCGCCAACCAACACGCCAGTGTGGCCGCCCGCGGATTGCTCGCGCTCCTGGGTCAGGCGCCCGCGGCGGGGCAGCTCACGCGATTGGCCGTAAAAACCCCGGGCAAAGTGATCTTCGTCGAGCTGGACCAGATCCAGGCCATCGAGGCCGCCGGGAAGTACGCCGTGGTGCACGTCGGCAAGGAGCATCATACCCTGCGAGAGTCCATGGGCTCGTTGGAATCCCATCTCCCCCCGCAACGGTTCCTGCGCATCAGCCGCTCCGTGATCGTGAACATCGATCAGATCCGGGAGCTGCAACCCATGTTCAAGGGCGAGAACCTGGTCGTGCTGAAGAGCGGAAAAAGCTTTCCCACCACGCGCCCCATTCGCGAGATCCAGCAGAAGTTGGAATTCCGCTAGAACCGGCGAGCCTGTTCCGTCTGAGGCCGTCGGTTCGCCCTCTTCCAACCGAGGGTGCGCGACTGAAAGGTTGCCAGGGAATGTTTGGACGGTGTGAAAGGGATGGGATCAAGTTCACTCCCGCTCGCGGCCGGTTCGCACCGGAAAACACCGCCTTCGTTCCAAATCAGCAGCCAACCTTCCCGAGACCGCGCACCCTGCCCTGGTCAACGTGATCGGGCCCCTTCAATCCAAGAGCAAAGCACCATGAACCGGAAACACGTCCTCCTTGCCGTCGCCGCGGTGCTCACCGCTGGGACATGGTGGTTCGCCCGGTCGGCCTGGCGGGCCCCTGAGGTCCAGACACCGAGCGCAGGTGTCGCCTGGGAATCCCCCTCCGACCCACCCAACCCCGGCCCGAACCCGGCGGGGCACGATTCGCAGGGACGCGTCGGCTCGGAAACGCCTCCGGGCCCAGGCCATGCCGGCCAGAGTCTGCGCCCCCCCGAACCGAATCGTCGGTTTACTGATTTCACCCCGGAACAGCGGGTCGAGTTCGCGAGGAGGGGACACGGCCCTGGAGGATGAATGCCAGTCCCGCCACCCGAAGATCACCGATCCCCAATGTTCACTCTGCCCATGGAAGCAAACGCTCTTCACACCGGCCGCGGCCTCGCCGCCCGAAACGCATCGCCCCGCCGCCCCCGCCGTTCCGCGTTTACCCTGATCGAAGTCCTGGTCGTCATCGCCATCGTGGGAATCCTGGCGAGCCTGCTGCTGCCCGCCTTGGGCCGCGGGAAGACGCAGGCTTATCACGTGGCGTGCCTGAACAATCTCCGCCAGCTGGGGATCGCCACGCGGGTCTACTCGGATGACAACCAGGATCGACTACCCGCGGCGGAGATCCTTCCCACCCAACCGATCGATCCCCGGAGTCCCTTACCCCGCATCTGCGATGTCCTCGCGAGTTACGTGGGCAAAACCGCCGGCTTGAACACCAACAGTGCCACGGTGTTCCGATGCTCGCTGGATAAGAAGGGACGATTCGCCACCGAAGGATCGAGTTACGAGTGGAACGCGGATCTCAACGGACATCGCATCGATGAAACCCGCACCGAAGGCGCCTTCCTGCTGCTGGAAAGAGGGAATCCAGCCGCCGGGATCACGAACTTCGTCGTGACGTTCCCTCCGGGTACGACTCCCCTCTTTCTCGACTACGATCCCGTTCACCCTCGCCCGTCCAAGCCGGGGAAGAACGTGGTCTTCATGGACGGGCACGCGGCACCCCTGGAGGTCCCCGCCTCCCCCTGACACCCCGTTCGAACGGAAAGGCATCCTGCACCGGGTGCAGCTCGATTCGATCAGGGCCGGTCCACACCGGGTTGGCGCACCAGCGGCCCATCCAGGGTCAGCGCGATGACCGAGTCCACCGGGTTCGGGGCCTGCGCCAGACCGGTGATCGTGATGATTCCGTGGCGGGAATCGGCGGTCACTTTGCCCCCGCCCAGCAGTCGCGCCTTCCGGATCGGATTCGGAACTCCCGCGAGAGTGAGTTGCCCATTGGCGGGCCAATCGAACACGTGCAGGAACAAGGTGGTCACGCCTTTGCGTTCCCGGGCCGTGATGCGTCCCCAGGCTGGCTTGGGCACCGGGCTGGCCATGGTGCCGACGATGGATTCGCGATGCCCTTTCATCCAGTCGCCCACGGCGTGCAGAGCCGCGACGCTCTCGGTCGGGACGCTGCCATCGCCCTGGGGACCGATATTGAGGAGGTAATTCCCGCCCTTGCTGGCGATGTCCACCAGATTGCGGATCAGCGTGTCACTCGTCTTCCACTGGCGGTCGTGTTCGCTGTAACCCCAGGTGGTGTTCATGGTCATGCAGGTTTCCCAATCCACACCCGGCATGCCGGTGTCGGGAATGTGCTGCTCGGGAGTGATGAAGTCTCCGTAACGCCAATCCAGAGTGCCGACGAAACCGTCGGTGCCCATGCTCTTCCAACCCGCTTCGGGCGTTCGAAACAGACGGTTGTTCATGATGACGGCCGGCTGGTGCTTCCGGACCAAGTTCATCAACTCGGTGGCCCGCCACGCCTCGTCCCCCTGAAAATCCTGCGCGCTGTAGTCCCACCAGAGCACGTCCACCCGCCCGTAGCCGGTGACGAGTTCCTCGGCTTGCGCGTGGAGGTACTTCAGATACCGGGAGTGATCGCGCACCCCGTTGGGGGAGGGTTTGCCGTGGAGGGGATGAGGCAGCTGTTGGGAAAGCGAGTAGTCATACTGGTCGTGATGCCAGTCGATCACGGAATGGTAGAAGCCGACCCGCAACCCTTCCGCCCGGAGGGCCGTCACGATTTCCTTCACGAGGTCACGCTGCAGGATCGAGCCGGCGTCAAAGTCCCCCACCCGCGAGTTGTGCAGTGCAAACCCTTCGTGATGCTTGGTGGTGAACACGACATAGCTGCACCCCGCTGCTTTGGCCAGTCGAGCCCACTCGCGCGCAAAGCCGGGTTTGGGCCTGAACTTCGGCACCGCCGCGCGCGCGTAGGTGTCGGTGTCGGCTTTCACAATATTCTGAATCCACTCCATACCTCCCGAGGTTCCCGCCGGCTTGCCTTCCCAAGTGCCGGCCAGGCCGGAGTAAAGTCCCCAGTGCACGAACATCCCGAAGCGCGCCTCGCGCCACCATTTCATGCGCGCGTCGTGGGTTGAGGAACTTTCCGGTGCGCCTGCCGCACCCGCCAGCGGCCCCTGGGCCAGGCAGGGGACCGCGAGCAGCAGGCCGCCCAGGGCGAGCGACCGCGTGATGACCGTGAAGGAGTGCTTTCTCATATCGCGCCTTTCCGCATTGAAGGGTGGCTCACCTTCAACACGAAGCTTCGGGGAATCCACCAGAATGCCGCCAACTCTGTCCCGCCC
>JADLFD010000510.1 GCA_020845805.1 Verrucomicrobiales bacterium
ATCTTACCTACAGCGAGGAGGAACTCGCCATGGCGCTCGCCGCGCTCCCTTCGGTCTCCAGTTCATGAAACGCTCCCCCCGATCCCTGGCCGGCCAGGTCTTCCTCCTGGCCGCGCTTTTGTCGTCCGTTCCGACCGCCTGTCTCGCCGCGGATCGCGCGACTCGGCGCTTGGATGAACTGCTCCAACGGACGCAGGTGGAACTGGAGTCGCTTCAGACCGATCCGGCACGCGCCATCCCGGCCGAAGTGTTGCGAGAGGCGAAGGGGTTGGTCGTGCTGCGCGAAACCCGGGCCGGGTTCGTGCTGGGCGCGCGCCGAGGCACGGGGGTGGTGCTTCTCAAGGAGCAGGGACGCTGGGGACTCCCTCGGTTTGTCAGCGCAAGCGAGGGAAGCATCGGACTTCAGGCGGGCTGGCAAAAGGCGACCTTCTACCAGGTCCTGATGACCGATGCTGCGGTGGCGGCATTGAACGCCGAGAACTTCCGCTTCGGAGTCGGCCTCCGCGTGACCCGCGGCCCACGCACCGTCGGGGATGAGGCGAAAACCCAATCCCCTGGTGCAGATGTCCTGGTCTATGCCGATACCGGCGGTCTGTTCGGAGGAGTGGCCCTGGAAGGCGGCTCTCTGGTGCTCGATCAGAAGTCCAACCGCGCCTACTACGGTTATGCCTTTGGGCCCGTGGAACCGGTCGTGGAGGACTCCATTCCCGCCCCGGCACGGGATTTCCGCAAACTCATCCTGCGCCTCACCGCCGGGCCTCCGACCGCGCCCCGGCGCTAGCCGTGCGCCGTGTTCCCCGGCAAAGGGTTAACCTTTGCCAATCCATGCTTGGCCCGGTTGGGATTCGGCTGATAAATGGGGTTCGTCGATTAAGCCAACTTCCCCGTATCCCCTATGAAAACTTATCAGGCTGCGGATATCCGAAACTTCGCGGTGGTCGGCCATGCCACGTCCGGGAAGACGACGCTTTGCGAAGCCATGCTGGCCACTGCGGGGGAGATTGGGCGCATGGGCGCCGTCAACGCCGGCACCTCGGTCTCCGACTATCATCCAGGGGAAAAGCTGCACCAGATCTCGATTCACGCGACGCCGCTGCACCTCGAATGGTTGGGGCGCAAACTCAACGTCATCGACACTCCAGGCTACATGGACTTCATCAGCGAGGCGCTGGTGGCCTTGCAAGTGGGTGATTTCGCCCTGGTCGTCGTGCATGCCCAGCACGGCCCCGGGCTGGGAACCGACACCGTTTGGCGTTACGCCACCCAGTATGGCATTCCCAAGATCCTGGTCGTGAACGGATGCGACCGTGAAAACATCAACCCGGACACGATCCTGGAATCCTTGCGCGCTCGGTTCGGGGCCCGGGTCTTTCCGCTCACTTGGCCCATCAACCCGGGCGCCGAGTTCAACCAGGAACTCGATGTCATGCGCAGCGAGATTGTGACCTACGCCACGGATGGCTCGGGCAAATATCAGGAGCTTCCCGCCGAAGGAAAGTGGAAGGAGCGCGTGGGCAAATGGCATCGCGAGCTCATCGAGTACACCGCGGAGGCGGACGATTCCCTGATGGAGAAGTTCTTCGAGAAGGGCAGTCTCACGGAGGAGGAACTGCGCGCCGGCGAACATACCGCGCTCCAGAAGCAGGCGTTCATCCCGGTGTTCTTCACCTCGGCCGAGCGCAATGTCGGCGTCGCGCGCCTGCTCGATTTCATCGCGAAATACGGGTCGTCCCCGATTGATCGCATGAAGATTGGCGCACTCGATGTCAACGGAGCCCCGGTCGACATTGCCCTGACCCAAGGCGAACCCGTCCTCTACGTGTTCAAGACCACGCACGAAGACCAGTTCGGGGATCTGTCCTTGTTCCGCGTGTACTCGGGTTCGGTGCACATGGGCATGGATGTCTACAACTCAGACCGCAAGATCACCGAGCGGTTGGGCCAGATCTACAGCCTGAACGGCAAGAACCGCACGGCGGTGGACGTGCTCAACGCCGGCGACATTGGCGCCGCGGTCAAACTTCGGGACACGCACACGGGCAACACCCTGTGCAGCGCCAAACGGATCGTCGCGCTGCCCAAGATGGTGTTCCCCAAGCCCAACGTGCACCTCGCGCTGAAACTCAAGGTCAAGGGCGAGGAGGACAAGTTGGCGGCCGGCCTCGCGGCCCTGCACGATGAAGATCCCACGTTCCACTATCACGTGGATGCGGCGCTGCATCAGACCGTGCTCTCAGGGCAGGGGGAACTGCACCTCCAGATCGTGTCCGAGCGTCTCAAACGCCGGTACAAGGTGGATTTCGATCTGGTTGCACCGCGCATTCCCTATCGTGAGACCATCCGCGGACGCGGTGAGTCCAAGTACCGTCACAAGAAACAGACTGGTGGCGCCGGGCAGTTTGCCGAGGTTTGGATGCGCATCGAGCCCCAGAGCCGCAATGCCGGAGTCGAATTCTGCGAAAACCTCACCGGCCAGAATGTCGATCGCGTGTTCGTACCGTCGGTGGAGAAGGGGGTCATGTCCGCCTGCACCGAGGGCATCCTCGCGGGCTACCCGGTCGTGGATGTGAAAGTGGACTTCTACGACGGCAAGATGCACCCGGTGGATTCCAAGGACATCGCCTTCCAGATCGCGGGCAAGGAGGCGTTCCGCGAATGCTTCCGGGCAGCGCGACCGTGCCTGCTCGAGCCGATCTTCAACATCGAAGTGCGGATCACCGAGGAGCACATGGGCAACGTCCTGGGGGACCTGTCCAGCAGGCGCGGGCGCATTCAGGGCATGGACAGCGCCGACGGTTACCAGATCGTGAAAGCGCAGGTGCCCCAGCGTGAGCTTCATCTCTACGCTGCTTCCCTGCGCTCCCTGACCGGGGGCCGCGGCTACCACACCGAAGAACTCAGCCACTACGACCACGTCCCGGCCGAACTGGAAACCAAGATCGTCGCCGAGAGCAAGAAGGCCCACGACGAGGAGAAGGAAAAGCACCCGTAATCTGAGCTGATCGCAGGATTCGGAATGGCTCCCCGCGGCCACTCACCTGGCCCGGGGAAGCTGAGAGGAAGCGTGAACCTTCGGTCGGGCGGGACCGCGGATCCAACCCCAGTGGTCGGTTTCGTGTGTCCAGACCTTTCCGCGCTGCCAGGAGCGGAGCGAACCTAGAGTTCGAGGCCGAGCGCCCCGGCCCGTGGGCTGCTGCGCGCGGGAGCGGCGGGTGCCGGGTTCAGGACCTGGCGCAGGTAGGTCACCGCGTCCGGCAAGGTCTGCACGGAACGGGGCAGGGTGGCTCCCGCCGCGTTGGGATGCCCGCCCCCCTGCAATCGCAATGCGATGGGCAACGCGCGTCCCTCGCGGCTGCGCAGGCTCGCCACAACCCCCGAAGCCGACCGCTTGATCAGGGTGAGCAGCACCGGATACGGCGTGGCCGCCGTTTTCAACAGTTCGTTGACGATCAGATTGGAGTTGCCCACCGCGATCTCGACGTAGCCAACCTCCGCACTGAGGGCATGGATACGTGACCGGCTCCACTCGAGACCGATCGGATCCTCCACCTCGCGGCGAACGCGCACGACCTTGAGAAGCGGATGATCCAGCAGACGCTCCAGCCGCCCGTCGAGAAGTCGATCGAGGTTCCAGAAGGAATACGTCTTGGCCAGCGAGGCGTAGTCCTGCGCGACCTGGAAGTCGGGGTCCGACTCGCGGAACAAATCGCCGATGTCGGTGAGCGCCACCAGGCGGTCCAGCTCAGGTGAACGCAATCCGTGTTGCTGGCACAGCTCGTAGCAAAGGAGGCTGGCCGACTTGGCGGCGTCGTGGACCAGGCGGGCCGACTTAGGCGGCGCGTCATACGGATGGTGATCCACCACCAGCCAGTCGGCGCGATCGAGCCGCGCATCAAACGCGAGATCGGAAACCCAGGCGGCGCGTTCCTTCAGGGGCCGTTGCCTCCACGCCTGCGTGTTCCACGCCTCCAGTCGAACCTCCAAACCGAAGAGGTGCCGAGCCAAATCCTTGAGCAGATGTCCCGATACGAACCCGTCGAGATCGCTCTCGTGGGTCAAAATGACGTCGGGCCGGGAGAAAGTTTCCATGAACGAAAGCGGCGCACGCTAGGGCACCTCTGGTTTCTGTCCAAGCTTTCTCACCGGGGAGGTGCGGCGTGCGGCCAGCCCGACATCCCAGATTCAACCTTCCTCCCGACCCAGGATGATGCGCGCGCCCCGCTTGTAAGCGAGGTAGGAGTACGCCCACTGCCACAGGACCGCGACCTTGTTGCGATACCCGATCAGGAAGAGGAGGTGGACAAAGAGCCAGGCGAACCAGGCCGGCAACCCGCTGAGTTCCAACGCGCCCATCTTGGCCACCGCCGCGGATCGGCCAATGGTGGCCATGCTTCCCTTGTCCCAGTACCGGAAGGGCGTACGTCGAACCGGGACCCCGTGGCGGGCTTCGAGTTCGTCGCGCACCAGACGCGCCACGTGGCGCGCCATTTGCATGGCCGCCGGACACACCCCGGGGACCGGGCGTGCCTGGGCGTCGAGGACCAGGGCCATGTCGCCGATGGCGAACACTCGCGGGTGCCCGGGCAGGCTCAGATCCGGCTCCACCACCACGCGCCCGGCGCGGTCCAAGGGAACCCCCAACTGCCGGGTGAGGGGGGACGCCGCCACCCCGGCCGCCCAGAGAATGTTCGCGGCCCGAATCGTGGTCCCATCGTCCAGATGAACTTCGCCCGCGCGCACCTCCAGCACCCTTCGCCCCGTGAGCACCTCCACTCCCAGGTCGCGCAACTGCCGCGCCGCGCTGTCCCCCAGGTCAGCGGGAAGGTGACTCAGCACGCGCGGGGAGCCCTCGATCAGGACCACGCGCGTGGAGGCCGGGTTCATGCGCCGAAAATCCTTGGCCAGCACGCGGCGCGCCAGTTCAGCGAGAGCCCCGGCCATCTCCACGCCCGTGGGTCCGCCCCCGATCACCGCGAGGGTCAGCAACTCGCTTCGTCGCGATTCGTCCGTCGTCGTTTCCGCCTCCTCGAAGGCCATCAGCACGTCGCGACGGATGCGCATGGCATCATCGAGCGTCTTCAGACCGGGCGCAAACTGCTCCCACTCGGGGTGCCCGAAGTAGCTGGTGACTCCTCCCAGCGCCATGACGAGGTAGTCGTACGACAGCACGCCGTCCCGCAAACGAACCTCCCGTCGTGACAAATCAATCCCCTCCACGTCCGCCATGAGCACCGTGACATCGGGACGATGGGCGAAGACCGAGCGCGCGGGAGCCGCGATCTCCGGCGCCGAAAGCCCTGCGGTGGCCACCTGGTAGAGCAGGGGCTGGAAGAGGTGGTGGTTGGTGCGATCCACCAACGTGATCCGCGCCTCCGGGTGGCGGAACGCCTGGCAGAAGGTAAGTCCACCGAAACCGGTTCCCAGGACCACCACCTCCACGGACTTGGCTCGACTCATGTCTTCACGCTGGGGGCACTCGCCCGCTGGCGCAACGTTGGCCGCGCGCAGTTTCAATTCACCATCGGATCCTCAGGGGAATCCGCCAACAGCCGGAACTTGCCGCCCATGGGACGCAGGATGCGTTGCCAGAGATCCTTGGGATCCGAATCGAAGATCAGCTCGGGCGTGGCGGTTTGAACCAGCCAGGAATTGCGCTTCAGCTCTTCGTCGAGCTGTCCGGCACTCCATCCCGCGTACCCGGCGAACACCAGGATCTTCCGACTCGCCGAGTACTCGACCGAAAGCTCCGCCAGCTGATCCAGCGAATGGCCGAGGTCGAGATTGGGCATCACCGTGGCGCCCGGAAGGAAGTGGTCACCATGCAAGAAGCTCAGCGCCCCGGGTTGCACCGGGCCCCCAATCAGAAGCGGCAGTTGCTTGAGCCGCGCGGGAATGTCCGCCACCACAGCATCCCCCACCACCGCGCCCGACGGCCGATTCAACACCAGGCCGAAGGCGCCTTCGGAATCGTGCTGGCAGATGAGAAGCACGGTCCGCTGGAACCAGGAGCCGGTGAGGTTCCCGCCGTCCAGCAGCAACCGGCCCCTCAGCGATGGTGCAGACGTGGGCATCGCGCTGGGAGTGAGTCTGCTACAGGCTTGCTGCGCTGACAACGCACGTTAACGTCCGGGTGTTGGTTCGCCCCGCAACTCGGTGGCACCACGCACCGCCAGCAGCCGCACCCCTATGCCCTTCGAACTTCGTGTTCCACCTGTCGGAGAATCCATCACCGAGGTTCAAATCGGCGAGTGGCTCAAGCAAGAGGGACAATCCGTCCGCAAAGACGAGAACCTCGTGCTCATCGAGTCCGAGAAAGCCACCCTCGAACTTCCCTCCCCAGGCGCAGGCGTGCTCGCCTCAATCCTCAAACGCCGGGGCGAGATGGCCCGCGTGGGTGATGTCATCGGTCTGATCCAGGAGGCGTCCGTCAGCGACGTGTCCGCACCCAGCACGGCCGCCAGCCCCGCGACCGCGACCGCGGAACCCTCGGTCGCCACGCCGTCGGCCGCAGCCGTGGTCATGCCGGCCGCCCAACGCGTCCTGGCCGAAGCCGGCATCCCGGCTCCAGCAGTGCAGGGGACCGGACCCTCCGGTCGCGTGACCAAGGAGGATGCGCTCAAGGCCGCCGCGGCCAAGCCCGCGCAGTTCAGCCTCACCGCCCCCACCCCGCCCAGTACGCCGATATCGGCAGCTCCGGCGCCGGTTGCGCCCCTCGCCAACCCTGCCGCCGCCCCCACCACTCCGGCACCGGCTTCTCCACCTGCGGCGGTGACCGCGTCCGTGGGCGTGCCTGGCCGCGAGGAGGAAGTGGTTCCGATGTCACCGTTGCGCCGCACGGTGGCGCGGCGCCTGGTCGAAGCCCAGGCCAGCATGGCCATGCTCACCACGTTCAACGAGGTCGACATGTCCGCCGCCATGGCATTGCGCAAGCAATACCAGGAGGCGTTCACGGCGCGACACGGCGTGAAGCTCGGGTTCATGTCGATGTTCGTGAAAGCCGTGATCGAGGCGCTCAAGGATGTTCCCCAGCTCAATGCCGAGGTGCGGGACCAGACCATCGTCTACCGACGCTACTACGACATCGGCGTGGCCATCGGCGGCGGGAAGGGACTGGTGGTCCCCGTCCTGCGGAATGCCGAGCGCCTGGGGTTCGCCGCCATCGAACAGGCCATCGCCGAATTCGCAGGTCGCGCCAAGGATGGCCGGATCAAACCGGAGGAACTCGCCGGCGGGACGTTCACCCTCAGCAACGGTGGCATCTACGGCAGCCTGCTTTCCACGCCCATCATCAACCCGCCCCAAAGCGGTATCCTGGGCATGCACACCATCCAGGACCGTGCCGTGGTGGTGGAGGGACAGATCGTGGTGCGACCGATGATGTACGTGGCGCTCACCTACGATCACCGGATTGTTGACGGACGCGAGGCGGTCACTTTTCTCAAGCGGGTGAAGGAGATCATCGAGGCGCCCGCGCGCATGCTGATCGAAGCCTGAACCCAAGGGCGAACGCAGTGGAGATTTATCGCGGCACGCTCCGAGGCAATGGAGCCGGCCCGAAGACTTCGTTATGGCTGAATCATTCGACCTGGTAGTGATCGGCGCCGGACCCGGCGGCTACGTGGCCGCCATCCGTGCGGCACAACTCGGACTCAAGGTGGCCTCCGTCGAACTGGAGCCCCAACTCGGCGGGACTTGCCTCCGCATCGGATGCATCCCGAGCAAGGCGTTGCTGGAATCCAGCGAGCACTACGAGCACGCCCGCACCTCGCTGCGCGGTCACGGCGTGGTGACCGGCGAGGTCGGCCTCGACCTCGCGGCGATGATGAAACGCAAGGAGACGATCGTCGCCACGCTCACCAAAGGCATCGAGGGCCTGTTCAAAAAGAACAAGATCCAGCGCTTCACCGGCCGCGGGCGCCTCCTCGGTCGCGGACGCGTCCAAGTCACCACCCCGGCAGGAACCACCGATCTCGAGGCCCGTTCCGTCCTCCTCGCCACCGGGAGCCGACCCATGCCTTTGCCCGGCGTGGAATGGCATACCGACCGCATCGCCACCAGCACCGAGGGGTTGTCCTATCCCAGCGTGCCAGCCCATCTGGTGGTGATCGGCGCCGGGTACATCGGTCTCGAACTGGGCTCGGTCTGGCGACGGCTGGGTTCCAAGGTCACCGTGATTGAATCCTTGGACCGCATTCTGCCCGGCATGGATCTCGAGATTGCCACCGAGGCCAAGAAACTGTTCGAGAAACAAGGCCTGCACTTCGTGCTCAAGTCGCGGGTGCACGCCGCGCGCGTGGTCGAGGACCGCTGCGTGGTCCGCCTCGATGACGAAACCCTCATCGACGCCGATCGGGTCCTGGTGGCCGTGGGACGACGTCCCAATGTCGAAGACCTCGGGCTGGAAGCCGTGGGAATCCGTCTGGATGATCGCGGCCGGATTCCGGTGGATCATCGGTTCGAGGCGGCGCCGGGGGTTTATGCCATCGGGGATGTGATTCCCGGGCCGATGCTGGCGCACAAGGCCGAGGAGGAAGGCGTGGCGGTGGCGGAGATTCTGGCGACGGGCCACGGGCATGTGAACTACGCCGTCATCCCGGGCGTGGCCTACACCCATCCCGAAATCGCGACCGTCGGGAAGTCTGAGGAGGAACTCAAAGCCGCCGGCGTGGCGTATCGCAAAGGCGTCTTTCCTTTCATGGCCAACGGCCGGGCGCGAGCCCTGGGTTCGACTGAGGGACGGGTCAAGGTTCTGGCGGACACGCAGACCGACCGCGTTTTGGGTGTGCACATCATCGGACCACGGGCCGGCGATCTGATCGCAGAAGCGGTGGCGGCGATGGCGTTTGGCGCGAGCAGCGAGGACATCGCCCGATGCTGCCACGCACATCCGACGCTGTCCGAGGCGTTGAAGGAAGCGGCGCTGGCGGTGGACGGTCGTGCGCTGCATGCATGAAGGATGACCACGGCGCGATGGCCTGGGGGCTGGCCTCAGCTCGGCCTGAGC
>JADLFD010000511.1 GCA_020845805.1 Verrucomicrobiales bacterium
ACGTTCAATGCGGATGGGAAGACGGATATTCTCATTCGGGTTAGTGGCAAGAACATCTTCATCGGCGAGTGCAAGTTCTGGAAGGGCCCGAAGGCGTTCACGTCAGCAATTGATCAGCTATTGGGTTACGCCGCTTGGCGAGACACGAAATTGGCGCTCGTAGTCTTTAATAGAAACCGAAACACAACCTCCGTGGTCGCGCAGATTCCAACGCTCGTGAAGGCACACGGCAGCTTCAAACGTCTGGTACCCTACCAACGCGAATCCGCCTTCCGCTTCCTCCTCGGCGCAAGCACGGATCGAAATCGCGAATTGATCCTGACCGTCCTTGTCTTTGATGTGCCGGAACCGGATGAAGGCTTGAAAGCTCACTCCACGACGGATACTCTTTGATCAGTGCTCGCCGTCTACCAGAAGCCTCACCTCATACGACCGGTCAGTTCCTGACTTCGGTTGGGGGTGTAGCTTCATTGGTCAAAGCAGCGGATTTATATCCCGTTTAAAGCGCCAGATAAGCGGCTGATGCAGGTTCGACTCCTGCCACCCCTACCACTTTCGTCAACGATTCCCGCGCATCCACATGTTCCCGACAACAGAAACCATCCAACGCGCTGCCGGAATCCTTCGCCAGATCGAAACCCTACAAGTTGAACTCGCTGGCCTGTTCACTGGCCGGAGTGTGGTCGGGGCACCGAAGCGGCGCGGTCGGCCTCCTGGTTCCGGCAAGGCTGCGGAGGCATCGGCACCGGAGGGCGCCCCGAAGAAGCGCCGCAAGATGAGCGCGGAGGGCCGGGCAAAGATTGCTGCTGCGGCGAAGGCTAGGTGGGCGAAGTTTCAGGCCGAGAAGGCCGCAAAACGGTGAGTTCATCCGCTTTGCGATTCGCGGGGCGCTCTCGATCCCGATAGTCAGGTGCACCTCCCTCGATTCTGTCATCTCCGGCCTCGGCCTCCCAGATGCAGTTCCAGTGACGGATATAACGAGAATGAGACCGACCCCTGAGGAACTGCGTGACCTTTGGCTATTCGCGTATGCGCGAACCTCCCTGCTGGAAGCAATCGACTGGATATACCTGATGGATTCGGCCCCGTCGGGTTCCCATTCCGTGGATGCGCTACTTGCTGCGGTTGTGGTCGCATACGGAAGGCCGTTCACCAAGTCCCAGCTCACGCGAAGCGTGCGAAAGCCGGCTCTTCAAGACGTTGCTGCGCCAGCTCATTTGCAATCGACGCACGATGTACTCCTGATTTTGCGCGACAAGGTTATCGGGCACAAGGATGCTACGATTCCAGACAAGCATTCAGGGACTCCGAACATGCTATTTGTGCGCAAGGAGGGCAACGATTTTGAACTCAGCACGGTAGTGGTGACCGAACTCAGGCCGGAGGCACGCAAGGAGGCGATGTTGTTGTGTAAACACTTCGTCCAGTATTGTGAGGAGCAATGCAGGCGCTTTCTTGAGCGCTACGGTCCGGAATTGGGGAAGATGTCGAGCGGCGTTTACAGGGTTCAGATCGACGATGCGTCCCCGGATTGGATCACCCCCCATCCTGCTGCCTAATGGAGTGGTCCGCAAAGCCGGAGTAGTCCCTTTTTGGGGTGTCGTCAGTCGATCTAGATCAGCGGTGAAAGCGGAATGGCAGTTACCTCGCTGCCACTGAAGCAATTGTGAAGTTTTAATCGGAACCCTTGATAAGTCTCTGCCTTCGCTGCCCGCAGCTCGTTTGCGAGTGTGATTACGCTGGCGATGTGGGTGGCGAGGGCCTGGTTGGCGTTGGCCCGCTGAGCGGTGATCGTCGCCCTATGAGGGCGCTTGCAAAGGTTCCTTCCCAGCGTAGCGCATCAGGACAAACGCGGCCGATTTCACTATGGGGCATTTGGCCGACAATCTAGGCGGAGCGTGGTCGGGTGTCACCCTCGGCAGGTTCGCCCGCTGGATCATCCGGTTCCAAATAGGTGTCGAAGTGCAGCCGCAACCCGCGCCGCCCAAGCTCGGAAAGAGCGAAGGAGGAGAGATCGAACTCTCGATTCCACGTTCGCATCCATAGCGTCACCATGATCCGGGCGTTATGTTTCGAGTTGATCTGCTCCCAGGGGGCCTCCGCTCCGGGCAGTGTTCGGATGAAGGCATCAAACGCTTCGTAAACCGAGGAGCGTGACCGGGAGTCGCGGCGTCCGGTCGAAAGCTGCCAACGTCCAAACTTGTATACGGCCTTGCCCGTTCGATTGGTCTGGCCTTTGCGGTGACAGTAGGTCGGCTCAACGCCGAGTGCCTCGGTAATGTCCTTGGGATCAAGATCGTCCGAGGTGATGTCGAGGCAGAACTCCGCGAAATCCATCTCGCCCCCGCAAAGGTACGCCAAGCCGTCATCGCTGATCTCCATGGCGGATTCGCTGTTAGGGATTTCTGACAGTCCATCCGCCCCCCAGGAGCGGCACCGAAGCGCAACTCGGTCCGCCATCTTTGCCAGTGCCCTGGACGGACGCCTCCAGGACGTGGCCCGCCTGCGTCGCCTCCTCGATCTGCTGTCGGGTTATGCCGCTTAGGTGAATCGTCATGCGGCGCGTCCAGGACGAGGTCCGCATCTCCGGTTGAGTTGGTCGGCAGTCCTTCGGCCTCCAGCTCAGGTAGCGGAAGCGTTCATCCGGCAATCCGTGGACGAACTCGCCAAGGAAGTTCGGTCTGCCTGTGCGTGCATTGGGGCGAACCCGCGCATCGCACGGGAACACGAAATCGACATTGGTCTTCCGGCTGCCCGTCTGGAGCGTCCCGCGTGGCCCGCGTCGTCAGTTTGGTTATCCTTGGCATCTTTCGGCTGCAGGCCGTCATTCGAATCACCGGAACGACGGCCAGCTGCAACGGATGATGCCGCCACCTTCGGACATCCGAGAGACGATGGACGGGCCGAGATTGGCACTCACCTCTTGGGGCTCCAGGTTGCAGGTGAGGATGGTGTCGGTCATGTCGCCATAGCGGGAGTCGAGGAGCTCGAAGAAGGTTCGATTCTCCCAATCGCTCTCCGATCGGTTCCCGATCTCGTCGATAACCAGGAGGGATGGGCGGCGAAAGCTTTCGAGCACCTGCATCTCGGAGCGTTTGGCACTTCCGTCGTACGAGGCTTTCAGGGCGATGAAGAAGCGTTGGGCCGTGGTGAAGACGGCAGGCCGACCGGCGGCCGTGACCGCCCGGATGGCGTCCACGGCGATCTGGGTTTTGCCACTCCCGCGAGTGCCGGTGAGGCAGAGGGTGACACCGCTCTTGCCCAGGATCCCCAGGATGCGACTGCGTTCCCTGGCCCACGGGTGCGTTTCGTCGATCGGCACCCGGGCGATGGCCCGCTCCGCGTGGCGACGAGGCACCTCGGCGCGTTGCCACAGGCTCTCGGTTGTGGCGTCTGCGGATGCCGTGGCCCAACGTTGCCGACGAGCATCCGCTTCGTCGTCGGGGACGACGGCGCAGCGGAGACGGCGGCTGATCTCGTCGGTGATGGCCTTGGCGTCGTGGTTCACGGGTTCAGTATGGGCAGGGGGATGTCTTCATGGATTCCCCGGCAGGTTGGTCGCGCTCTGGCCCGGAGGATGGGCTGTCGCATGGCCGCTTCGGCGACCCGATCCCGGTCCCTGGCCTGGCAATAGGCTGCGTAGTGCCGCCACGAGCGAATCGGGATGTTCCGTGCGTCCCGCCAGCCGCGTGAGGCCGCCAGGAGCCAGGCACGACCCGCCACCTCGCTGGTGATTCCCGCTGCTCCGGCGGTGGCTTTGGCCTCCTCCTCGCTCCTCGGGAACCCTGGGGGCGGTTCAGTGCCGACCAAAGCACCGTGGCCCGAGCCAATTCGCGCTCTTTCCTTTCCTTCTATGTCTTTGTCTTGGTTTTGGGAGGTGGGTGAGGATAAGGGGGGTGTGGGGGGAAAAGGAGAGGGAGGAGGGGGGGGCTGGTGACGTGACGCGGCGTGGTCCGTGACGTCACGCGTGACAAGATTTCCCGGCCGAAGGGAATCCCGGGCCCTTTTCCTTCGTTGGCGCTCGCGGTTGCGCGCGCGTCGTGCCTCGACCTTGCCACCGTACTTCGGCCATTCGTGGATTCTCAGGTCCTCGTCGAGGAACCCGGTTTCGAGGAGGGCTTGAACGAAGGCGGCTGCATCGCCGGTGAACTCAGCACCAGCGGCGATTTCTTCCGGGCGAAATTTGGACAGATCCCCCGAGGAGGCATAGTCCAGGGTCCAGAGCCAAAGGAAGGCGAGGTGCCCAGCGGCCTGAGGGCGTGTGATGCCGAGGCGCGACGCGAGGCGCATGAGCTTCGGATGACGAGGCAACGTTTGGTGGATTTCGATTCCCATAGGATCAAGAGGTTTGAGGTGTTGAACTCAGAGAGCAGGCAACGCATCGGCGCTCGGTTCCTGTGCGTTGGTGGTGGATTCCACAGCGCGCACTTCGAGGGTCTGGATCAGGGGCTGGCCCACGGGCACCCCATCGCGCAACTCCTCGGGCAGCAGGGTGAGGTGCCCGAGTTCCCCGCGTTGGAGAGCCAGGACGATCCGGCGCAGCGCCTGGCCGGTGACCTCCAGTTCGTGCGTGGCAAAGACCACCCTCAGGCGTTGTTCCCCTTCCACCGACTCCAGTTCGGCAAAGACGAACTGGTCATAGGGCAGGAGGTACAGGTGTCCGGAGCCAGGCTCCACACGGACGGCTCTTGTTCCAGGGTCAATGGCCCACGTTTCGGGTCCTCTGGGTGTGATGGGCATAGGATGATGGGGTGTGTCTTGATCGGAAAAACCGAAGGTCCTGCAGCCTCTGAAGTGTCGTGGTGCCGAAGCGCGTGATCCGGTCGCGGAGCACCATCCACCGACCGACAGCACGGCGGGGATCGGATCCGGGTCGTTTCAAATCCAAGGCCAGCCGGCGGTGTCCAGAGCGCACGACATTCTCCCGCCGCTGATCAGGA
>JADLFD010000512.1 GCA_020845805.1 Verrucomicrobiales bacterium
ACCGGTGGGAGAGACGAAAAGGGGATGGGGTGACCGACGGGACTCGAACCCGCGACAACCAGATCCACAATCTGGAGCTCTAACCAACTGAGCTACGGCCACCGCCCGCGCAGACCGTAGGTGCGCGCCCCGGGAGGCGTCAAGAGAGGGATAGGGGGCTTTACGACCCGTTGAAGGTCGCGCCCGGGGCGTCCTCGGGCTCGGTTCTCCGGCGTGCGGTCCCCGAGGGCTCGGAGGTGGGCGGACAGTATGGTACGGTCGCTCATGGCTCCTACTTGCCAGATGTCCCGAAGGCCCGCGGAGGTGCGACGATCCTGGGCGGTGGGCGTGGGGTTGGTGGAGGTGATGATGGCGATCACCTGGTGGACGATGGTCCCGGGAAATGACGCGCGGGCCCAGGATGGGAGCGGGGTGGTGATCACGGTCCGGCCGATGTCTGCCGAAGTGGCCGTCGGACAGCCCTGGCGGGCGACCGTGTATTTCCTCAATGCGGGTGCGGATGCGGTCCGCTACGTGGTTCCGGACCGCATCCCCTGGTCCGGGGTGGGCGAGGCCGCCGGCGAGTCGGGCGTTTGGTGGCGGGAAGCGGGTGGATCTTCGAGCGGGACTGGGCCGGTGGAGTTGCCTGGGGGCGGTTTCGTGCAGGCGACCTATGCCACGCAGTTACCGGGCGTCTGGGCGGGGGCGGGCGATCGTGTGGTGGTGGTGCCGCAGGCGGGCGGCCTGCGGTTGGGGGTGTCGATGAGCCGGATCACATGGGCCGGGGGCGGCGGGATGGAACGTCCGGATACCTGGCGTGAGGGGGTGGGAGCGATGCCGGATTTGTCACCGGTGGGGCCGCGTGAACTCCCGGGCCAGGGCTTTTTTCGTCGGCACTTTGCCGGGTATGAGCCCGTGTATTTCGTCTGGGGCCCCGAGGCGCCGAACGCCAAGTTCCAGGTGAGTTTTCGCTATCGGATGTGGAATCCGGAGGCGGTGTTGGACCGCTGGTGGTCGTGGGCGCGCGGGGTGCACATCGCGTATACGCAGACGACGTTGTGGGATTTGAACCAGCCATCGGCGCCCTTCTATGACACGAGTTACAAGCCGGAGCTCATGTGGCGGGACGACGACGTGTTTCCCGGGGCGGTCTCCTGGTGGCGGCAGCTCGGACTGCAGGCGGGGCTGCAGCACGAGTCGAATGGCAAGGATGGCGTGGATTCGCGCAGCCTGAACATCGTTTATCTGCGGCCGACCCTGGTCTGGGGCGAGGTCACCAACCTGTTCCTGGCGGCGTCCCCGCGGTTTTGGGTGTATGCGGGCGATCTGTCGGGAAACCCGGATATCAACGACTACCGCGGCAACGCGGACCTCACGATCAAAGGGGGGTGGGCTCGCGGGGTGCAGGCGGCGGGATTGTTCCGGGTCGGGCAGGGCTTTGATCACGGAAGCATGCAGATCGACATCACCTTTCCGATCCTGCAGATGCTGTCCGACGTCGACCTGCTTCTGCACGCGCAGTACTTCAACGGGTGGGGGGAGAGCTTGTTGGACTATGACGAGCGGACCTGGCTGTTCCGAGTGGGAGTCTCGCTGTTTCGCTGAACCCGATTCCCGTGTGTGGATGGATGGATGGATGGGGCGCGCCGCGGCGGGGGGGCGACAGTCCGGCTGGGTTCTATGGAGTGGGGACGGTGCGTTTCCAGATGGGCACGACGCGTTTCATTTCGTCGATGAGCCACTGGCAGGCGGCAAAGGCATCGCCGCGATGGGGTGCGGTGACTTCGACCCAGAGGGACGGTTGGCCGGCGGGCACGATTCCGTAGCGGTGGACGAGGCGCGTGGACTCGAGGGAGGGCCAGCGTGTTTCCATGGTTTGGAAGAGTTTTTCGAACTGGTGTCGGGCCATGGGTTCGAAGGCTTCGTAGTCGAGGGCGGCGATGGGTTGGCCGGCCTCGGAGCCACGGACCACTCCAAGGAAGGTGATCACCGCGCCGGAGGTCGAGGATTCGACGCGCGAGGCGGCGAGGTCACCGAGCGGGATGGGCGCGGCCGTGAGCTCGAGGTGTCGGTGCATGGAGGGGGTGGAGGAGATCAGCCTCCTTGCACGGGCGGGAAGAGCGAGACCTCGTCGCCCTCGTGGAGGATGTGGTCCGGAGGTTGGTACTCGACACCGACGGCGACCAGGGTGGATTTCCGAGCCTCAGCCAGGCGCGGGTGCTCTTGGTGGACGCGGTGGAGGACATCCGCGACCGTGGCGCCGTCGGGGAGGGTGCACTCGGATTCCGGCGTGTGGGTGAGGTCCTTGAACCAGGACCAATAGCGGATGCGGACGCGGATGGGCACGGTTGGGGGGGGCGAGGTGGGGAGCAGGTTCAGGCCTTGGCCGAGCGCCGAGGCGGGGAGGTGGGGGCGGGGAGATCATTGGGGTGGTAGATCTCCGGCTTGAGGACGGCGATGAAGGGCAGGTTTCGGTAGCGCTCCGCGAAGTCGAGTCCGTAGCCCACCACGAACTCGTCGGGGATCTGGAACCCGGTGTAATCCCCTTTGATTTTGATTTGGCGGCGCGCCTTTTTGTCGAGGAGCACGCAGGTTCGGACCCGTCGCGGTTTGAACTGGCGCACGAGTGTGGTGACCCGATCGAGGGTTTTACCGGTGTCGAGGATGTCATCGACGATGAGGACATCGCGACCGCGCACGTCGATGGAGGTGGGGCGGGTGAACACCAGGTCACCGGACGTGGTCCCCTTGCCGTAGCTGGACACTCCGACGAAATCGAGGCGCATGGGGAAGGCGAGTTGGCGCAGCAGATCAGCCAGGAACAGCACGGTGCCGTTGAGGACGGCGAGGACGACGGTTTCGTGCCCGGAAAAATCGCGGGAGATTTCGGCGGCCAGTTGGCTGACGCGGGTGCGGATCTGGTCCTCGGAGATGAGGATATGATCGACATGGTCCTTCCAGGCGGCGGGGATGGTGGGTGCCTTGGTCCGGGAGCGGGCTGGGGCAGGGGAGGAGGCCATGGTGGGGTCGTGTGCGGAGTGGCACCGATTTACCTGAGCTTGGCGATTTCGGCGAGCAACTCGCGGGTCACCTCGTTTTCGGGCGGAAACATGGCTCCGCGCGTCCAGACTTCTCGGGCGTCTTCGGGCTTTCCCAGGCGCAGGAGTTGTCGTCCCCAGTGGAGGGCGGTTTTCTGTCGTGCGGTGGGGGTGAAGCGGGCGGCCTCGCGGTCGATGCGTTCCCAGAGCCAGGCAAGATCGGCGCGCACCAGGTCGACGCGTCCGAGGAAGTCGGGCATGTGCGCGTTGTTGAGGGCCCGGATGCAGCGTGTCTGGATGTCGTCGGGGGCGAAGCCGACGCCCTGGTCCATGAGGGCATTGCCTTCGCGGACGAGCTTGAGCTGGGTGGTGGGCCAGAAGGCGTCGCGGCCTTTCATGGTGAACACCGAGCCGAGGAGGGCGACTGCGGGTCCGTTGGTGGGCGAGAGCGCGAGGAGCAGTCGGAGGTAGCCTTCGGCGCGGGTGACCGCCTGTTTGTCGCCCGTGACGCCGAGTTCGTGGCAGACATCCGCCAGGGCGAAGAGGCGGGCGACGTTGGTGCCGGAGGCGACGAGTTCGGCGCGCATCCGGTTCTCCTGGAGCGCGAGTTCGGCGGCGGAAGGGGCGGCACGCGCGAAGGCGGCGGCGAGGGTCAGCAGGCCGAGGAGCAGGAACGTTGGGATGACCGCAGGCATGGTTTCATCGGCGTGGCCGGGACCGAGCGGGAGTGGGGTCAGATATGCTTGGAATCGGAGGCGTCTTTGGCGGTGTACCCGGATTCCTGGCGCTGGAAATTGACTTCATTCTTCTTCACGTAGGCTTGGAAGACGTCGTCGGCACTCATGCCCAGCACCTGAGCAAGGCTGATGAGAAAGTGGAACAAGTCGACCACTTCCACGCGCGCGTTTTGCTCATCGAACTTCTGATACTTGGCCCACCACTTCCAGGGCACCGAGTCCGTGAGCTCGGCAAGTTCCTGGGACATGGCGCGGCAGTAGTTGAGAATCCACTGCACTTTCTCGGCGTCGGCCATCCCCTGGGTCCGGACGCCGATGCGTTCGTTGAGGCTTTGCTGCATGCGGAAGAGTTCGCGCAACTGATCGGGCTGGGGATTGCTCACGGCCAACGATTTTGGTCGGCGGAAGGTGCGCGCAAGCAGAATCCTCCCGGCACCTTGACCCGGGTGGGATCGCGGCCATAGGTTGCGCCGCCCGTTCCGTCAGGCACCCTTATCCATGCCCAAGGTCACCATCCTCCCTGCGAATGTCACCGCCGATGTCGAACCGGGAGAACTGCTCATCGAAGCTGGGGAGAAAGCGGGCGTTGAGATGGAGGCCGGCTGCTTCAACTGCTCGTGTGGCACGTGCGTGATCGAGGTGGTCCAGGGGATGGCCCATCTGGAGGAGCCGACCCCGGAGGAGTTGGATGTGCTCGACCAGTGGAACCGGGATCCGGAGAAGTATCGCCTGACCTGTTGCGTGCGGGTGAAGTCGGGCGAGGTGGTGTTGCGTCAGGTCCACTGAATGAACGCGGGATGATCGGCTTGGTTTTGAACTGGGATGGGCTGGCCAGGGGAGGAACGAGCGGGGGGGTGAGGGATCGCCTCGCGGCTCAGGGGCCTGGGTGGGAGCGCGCCAGCACCTTGGTTGGTTGACCCCGAGTGCAGGATTGGACCCGACTTTGCCATGCCCAAGGAAACTGCTTCCCGAATGTCGCTTGCCCGACTGCGCGAGGATGCCGTCTGGGCCGCAGTGGGCGCGGAATGGCGGCAGTTGGGGGGGAGCTTTCGCCGGCACGGCTTCAGCTTCGAGTGGCACGATCTGAACGCGGCGGAGACGGTGGATTGGGCGCCGAGTTTTCATGCGGGCAGCGTGGAGATCTGCCTGAATTTCGATGGGGTGGGGGAGGTTACGGCCCGGGGGGCTCGTCTGGAGTTGGGTCCGCGGACCTCGGGGTTTTACGTCGTCGGTCAGGGTGGGTTGGAGGCGAGGCGACTGGCGAACGGCCGGCATCGGTTTATCACGCTGGAGTGTTCGGCGGATTTCCTGAAGCGCCAGTTGACCGCGTACCGGCCCTGGCTGCATCCGGCGGTGCAGGCGTTGATGGAGTCGGAGCGCGCGCGGTCCGCGGTGGGGCAAGTGCAGCCATTGAGCTCGCGGCAGCAGGAGTTGCTGGCGGGCCTGCGGCAGCCCCCGGTGCTGTTGGAGGCGCAGGTCCTGTGGTATCAGGCGAAGGCGTTGGAACTTGTGGTGGAGCTGTTATTCCGCCCGCAGTCGGAGGAGGAGTTGTTCTGCGCGCGGGCGCGGCGGATAGCGCACGTTCGAGTGGAGCGGGTGGTGGCGTTGCTGCGGGAGCGACTGGCGGAGCCGCCGAGCCTGGAGGAGTTGGGCCGGTTGGTGGGGTGCAGTTCGTTTTATCTGAGCCGCACCTTCTCCTCGGAGATGGGGTTGACCATTCCGCAGTATCTGAGGCAGGTGCGCCTGGAGCGCGCGGCGGAGCTATTGCGATCGGGGCGCTTCAACGTGACGGAGGCGGCCATGGAGGTGGGGTACTCGAGCCTGAGCCACTTCAGCCAGGCCTTCCACGAACATTTCGGCTGTTGTCCGGGGCTGTACCCGGTCAGCACGGATCCGCAGCAGGTATTGCGGAAGAAGTGAAGGAAAGGAAAGCAGACGGGCGGAGCGGAGGAGGTAGGGAAAAAGAAGCCGGCGACCTGCCTGTGCAGGTCGCCGGGACCAAGTCTAGTCAATCAAGTCGGACGCCTCTGTTGCCAGAGGTGGCCGCCAGCAGGGATAGGCGAGTCGGGGTGTTCCCGCGAGGACGGCGGGAACGGAGTGAGACATCCTTCCCAGTTTTTAGTCTGAGGGAATGTCTGACACATGCTTTGGAACTAGCATATGCCGTGCCACGGCGGCAGGAGGCGATCCCCAAGGGATTGGGGTTCCGGGGACGGGCGGGCCCTGCGCAGCGCGGGCAAAAAGCTGCAGGGATTGGTTACTTCCCGTCGGAGGCGGAGGCGGAGGCGGGAGTGGGGGAAGCGACGGGGCGGGTACCGAGGAAATCGACTTTGGCCGAGAGTTCCGGGGTGAGGAAGCGGTCTGGCTGGAGGATTTGGACTTTGATTTGGAGCGTTCCCTTTTGGCGGGAGGCTTCGGGCGCGATCTCGGCGACCCGGCCTTGGTAGGAGCGGTCGAGGTAGGCCTCGGGGGTGACCCGGCAATTTTGTCCCAGGAACACCTTGGAAAGATCTGCCTCGTTGAGGTCGATTTCGACCTGGAGATCGTTGAGATCGCCGACGGACATGAGGGCGGTACTGGGTCCGCGCGTGCCGCCGAAGCTCTGGGGAGTGACCAGTTCGCTGGGGTCGACGAGTTTCTCCAGCACGACGCCATTGATGGGGGAGCGGATGACGGTCCAGTCGAGGAACGTGTTCACGCGGGCGACTTGGCCGTCGAGGGCTTTGACTTCGGCTTGAGCGGCGGCGAGGTCGAGTTGGGCGAGGTCGAGGGCACGTTGGGTTTCGATGCGGGCCTCGGTGAGTTGGCGGACGCGGGTGAGTTCGAGTTCGGTCCGGGCGACCTGGACTTTGGCGGCATCGAGGCGGCCTTCGAGTTCCCGTTTTTGCGCTTGGTACTCCACGTCATCGAGGAGCACGACCACCTGGCCGTTGGTGACCGCGTCGCCTTTTTTGACCCCGATCCAGCGAACCTGGCCCATGAACCGCGGGCTGAGCTCGATGCGTTCGCGGTTGATGATATAGCCGGAGACGGTCAGGGCGACGGCGTCGGGGGAAGTGGCAGTGGAAGCGGCTGGGGTCGCGGGGGCGGTGGGGGAGGTCGGCTGCGCGGGGGTGGTACCGGGGGTGGTCCCGGGCTTGGATTGGGTATCGGCCGGTTTGGTTTGGCTTTTGGGGGAGGCCGAGCCGGCGACGACGCGCGTGGTTTCCTTCTGCCAGGGGCGCCAAACGGCGACGGCGCCGAGGGCCAGGGCGGCGACGACAAGGAAGATGGTCCAGAGCGTGCCCTGGGAGCGTTGCTTGGCTTCGGGCGCGATGCGGAGCTGGGCGACTTTGTCGGTGCGGGGGTCGGTCATAGGGACTTGAGAGCGGCGATGACGGGGAGTCGTGAGGCGCGCAGGGCGGGGAGCAGGGTGCCGAGGATTCCGACGACGATGGAGAAGAGCAGACCTTGGAGCATCAGGGCTGGGGTGATGCGGAACTCGAAGACGGTTTCTGAGAACGTGGCGAAGTTCAGCGTGCCCACCGCGTAGCCATTCATGAACAGGGAAAGGGCGCAGCCCAGAGCGCCGCCGAGGCCGGCGAGCAGGGCGCCTTCGAGGAGGAAGCTCAGGACCACGGTGCGGCGGCGGAAGCCCAGGACGCGCAGGGTACCGATCTCGCGCGTGCGTGCGCCGACGGCGGCGTACATGGTGTTCATGGCGGCGAAGACCGCGCCGACGGACATGGCGATGGCGAGGAAGTTGCCCAGCCACTTGATGGGCGTGGCGGTGCCGGTCTGTTTGGCGTAGTAGGCACTTTCCACATGAGCGACGAGCTGAAGGCGTTTGTCCTTCTCGAGTCGCGCGATGAGGTTGGTGGCGGCCTCGGCATCCTTGGGGCGCACGAGGAGGCTGGAGTACTGCTCCCGATCGAAGAGCGCGCGCGCCTCATCGGCGTCCATCCAGACCTCGGAATCGAAGGCGCTCTTCCCGGCGTCGGTATGGCCGACGACCCTGTAGGTGGCGGGTCCGGAGCGGAACTCCTCGTTGAGTCCGAATCCGGCGAAGCGGGCGGCGAGGCGTTGGCTGACTACCACCTCGCGTTTGCCGCGGTCGAACCAGCGTCCTTCGACGAGGACGACCTGGGCGCGGAGGTCGCGGCCTCGAGGGGAGACTCCGCGGAGGAGGACGTTGGCTTCGCCGCCACCGTCGCGTCGGGGCAGGTTGAGGAGGACCAGGACATCCGCGGAGACGAGGGGTTCATCGGCTGCGGTGCGCGCGATTTCCGGACTGTAGAGGAGGGTGCGCAGTTGTTCGCGCGACACGATGCTGCTGGATTCGGCGGTGGACCCGCGGCGGATGATGAGGAGGTTATCCGGGCTGCCGGTGTTGGCGCTGCTTTTCTCGATGCCGGCGGCCATGGCCTGCATGAGGACGTAGACGCTGACCACCAGGGCGATGCCGAGGATGGTGGTGATCGTCGAGCGCCAGCGGACGAGGACGTTGCGGATGTTGTAGCGCAGGGGCAGGGCCATGGGGGGCGCGGGGGAAAGGGGAGGGGGTCAGTCGAGCGTCTTGAGACCGTCGACCACGCTGGTGCGGGCGACGGCGATGGCGGGGGGAATGGCGGCGACGATACCCAGGGCGGCGGCCACGGTGAAGGCCATGGCGACCAGTCGGGGGGTCACCTCGAAAAAGACGAACATCCCGCCGGACAGTTTCTGGATATCGATGGAAGAGAACAGGGCGTAGGCGCCGCCGGCGCCGAGGAGGGCGCCGACCATGGCGAGGCCGAAGCTCTCCGCGAGGATGAAACCGAACAATTCGCGACGGCGGTAGCCGAGGGCCTTGAGGATGGCCAGTTCACGGAATCGTTCGCGGATGGCCATGCTCATGGTGCTCACGGCGACGAGCAAAAGTGTGAAGACCACCACGCTGGAGATGGAGCCGATGAGGAGACGCACGTTGCCCCACATGGAAACGAAGCCGAGCTGGAAGGCGCTTTCGGTTTCGGCGCGGACCTCGGCGGCGGTATTGGCGAAAGTGGCGTTGAGCGTGCTGATGACCTGGGGAGCGACTTCTGCGGAAGCGGCGCGCACCCACCAGGTTCCGACCGTTTGTCCGCCGCCGAGCATCTCGTCGAGGTTCTTATGATGGAAGAACACGGAACGATCGTCGGGGGTGCCGGAGTAGGCGCCCGCGATCTTGAGATCGAGGTCGACGGGATAGAAAGTACCGGTGAGGCGCATTTTATCGCCGACCTTGATGCCATAGCGTTTAAGGGTGTCTTGGCCGACGATGCAGGAGTTGCGGTCCTTGAACCACTCGGCCAGTTGTTCGGGGGGACAGTAGGCATCGACGAAAACGTTGGTGAACACCTGGGGATCGACGGCGAACTGAGCGAACCGCGTGAACTCCTCGTCACGGAACCGGCCACCGAAGTAAGTGAAGGGAGTGACCGCGGCGATGCCGGGGATCTTTTCGATGAGGGGGCGTTGTCGGGCGGGCAGGGGCATGCCCAGGGAGACCTTGTTGCGCACGGCGATGCGCAGCGAGGCGCCGACGTCCTCCGGCGGGACGGTGAGTTCGCGCAGGAACGTCTGGAGCGTGACGAGCAGGAAGAGACTGGCGGCGACGCTCAGGGTGGAGAGCAGCGCGCGCCGTTTGTTGCGGAACGCATTCCGGATGACGAAGCCCGAGAGCGTCATTTGGTGAGCTCCCCTTTCTCGAGGTGGATTTGCCGGGAGCCGAACGCGGCGGCCTTGGGATCGTGGGTCACCATGATCACGGTTTTGCCGTGGTCGCGGCTGAGGGACTGAAGGATGCCGAGGACTTCATGGGCGGAATGCGCGTCGAGGTTGCCGGTGGGTTC
Organism: Verrucomicrobiales bacterium; assembly: GCA_020845805.1. Classification (GTDB taxonomy): domain Bacteria; phylum Verrucomicrobiota; class Verrucomicrobiia; order Limisphaerales; family CAIMTB01; genus CAIMTB01. The sequence goes on from JADLFD010000512.1 coordinate 9,607, forward strand.
ATCGGCCACGACGAGTTGGGGATCGGTGACCAGGGCACGGGCGATGGCCACGCGTTGTTCCTGGCCGCCGGACATCTGCTTGGGCAGATGGTGCATTCGATCGGCGAGACCGACGAGATCGAGGGCGGTGGCGACGAGTTTCTTGCGCTCGGCCCGGTTGAGGCGGGTGAGCAGCAGCGGCAGTTCGACGTTCTCGGCGGCGGTGAGCACGGGCACGAGATTGAAGCTTTGGAAGACGAACCCGACGTTCTGATTTCGCCAATCGGCGAGCTGCGATTCGTTGAGGCGCGAGATGTCGATGCCCTGCACGTGGAGTTCTCCACGCGTGGGACGGTCGATGCCGGCGATGAGGTGGAGCAGCGTGGATTTGCCGGAGCCGGAGGGGCCCATGAGCACGAGAAATTCGCCCCGGGCGATATCGAGGGAGACCTCATTCAGCGCGGTGACGTTGACGTCGCCCTGTTGGTAGATCTTGGAGAGCCCACGGAGGGTGACGATGAACTCCGGGGGTTTCTCGGGTGAATCGGTCGCGGACCGCGGAGCGGGGGCAGCGGACATCGCGCAGACTGATAGGCGACTCTGGGAAGGGGTGCAACTTCCCTGATTAGGGAGCGGAGTTCACCGGGGGCGAACTGGGATGGGTGGCGGCTTGGGAGGAGTTGAGTTCGGCGAGGGAACGGGCGGCGCGATGCACCTTGGGACAGTGGGGTCCGAACTCGGAGAGGAGGTGGGTGTGCAAAGTGAAACGCCCCGACTGCCAGGGGCAGCGGGGCGTGGGGAGAGCCGATCGAGGGAACGGGATCGGAGGCTCAGGGCCGTCCGCGGCGTTTGACCTTAAGCTGGGCGAGCGAATTGACGAGCGCGGCGTTGGCCACGGCGAGTTCGTCGTCGGATAGCTTTTCCTGGAGGCGGGCTTCGGCGCGGCGTCGCGCCTCCTCCGCTTTGGCCTCGTCGATGTCTTCGGCCCGGATGGCCATGTCCGTCATGACCGCGACGCGATCGCCGGTGATCTGCACGAAGCCTTCTCCAACGGCGAGGTGGACATCCTGGCCGCCCTGGAGGGCGACCACCTCACCGGCGGCGACCTGTGTGAGCAGGGGGACGTGCATGGGGAAGATCCCCATTTCGCCTTCGGCGCCGGGGAGCGTGACCATGTCGACGTCGGCGGAGTAGATCTTCGCCTCCGGAGTGACGATTTCGAGTTTTAGGGTCGAGGCCATCGTGTGGGGGAGGGGACGCGGTGTGGAACGCGGGGAGCCGCGGTTCGACTAGGCTTCCTTGATCTCCTCGATGCCACCCTTCATGTAGAAGTTGGCTTCCGGCACGTCGTCGTGCTTGCCCTCGAGGATTTCCTTGAAGCCGCGCACCGTGTCGGCGACGGGCACCTGTTTGCCGGGACGGCCCGTGAACACTTCGGCGACCGAGAACGGCTGGCTCAGGAAGCGCTGGATCTTGCGCGCGCGGAAGACGGTGAGCTTGTCGTCGGGGGACAATTCGTCCATGCCGAGAATCGCGATGATGTCCTGGAGATCCTTGTAGCGCTGCAGCACGCGCTGCACACCACGCGCGGTGTCGTAGTGTTCCTTGCCGACGATCTCGGGGGCCAGCGCTCGGCTGGTGGAGGACAGGGGATCGACGGCGGGATAGATGCCGAGCTCCGCGATGGAGCGCTCCAGCACGATGGTGGCGTCCAAGTGCGCGAAGGTTGTGGCGGGGGCGGGGTCGGTCAGGTCGTCCGCCGGCACGTACACCGCCTGGAAGGACGTGATGGATCCTTTTTTGGTCGAGGTGATGCGTTCCTGGAGGTCGCCCATTTCCGCGGCCAGCGTGGGCTGGTAACCGACGGCGGACGGGGTGCGGCCGAGCAATGCGGAGACCTCGGATCCGGCCTGGGAGAAGCGGAAGATGTTATCGACGAAGAGGAGCACGTCCTGATTCTTTTCGTCGCGGAAATACTCGGTGACCGCGAGGGCCGAGAGGGCGACGCGGAGGCGCGCGCCGGGGGGTTCGTTCATCTGGCCGTAGACCAGGCCGATCTTGGAGCCTTCCTTGAGGATCGCGAGGCCATCGGGGCCGATCTTCGGGTGGCCCTTTTCGTCCTTCTCCACCTTGATCACGCCGGCCTCGATCATTTCGTTGTAGAGATCGTTGCCTTCGCGGGTGCGTTCGCCGACGCCGGCGAACATGGAGATACCGCCATGGAGCTTCGCGATGTTGTTGATCAGCTCCATGATCACGACCGTCTTGCCGACGCCGGCGCCACCGAACGCGCCGACCTTGCCACCTTTGAGGAAGGGGCAGATGAGGTCGATGACCTTGATGCCCGTGGTGAGCACCTGGGGGGAGGGGTTTTGATCGACGAGGGACGGCGCGGCGCGATGGATGGGGAGGTATTTGTCGGCCTTGATGGGGCCTCGCTCATCCACGGGAGCGCCCGTGACGTTGAGCACGCGACCCATGACCCCTTCGCCGACGGGCATGGAGATCGCCGCACCGGTGTCCCTGACGGACATACCGCGGCGGAGGCCGTCGGTGGAGGACATGGCGACCGCACGCACCCAGTTGTCGCCGAGATGCTGCTGAACCTCGAGGGTGAGGTGGATCTTGCCCTGGGCGGGGAGTTCGAACTCGACCACGAGCGCGTTGAACAGCTGCGGGAGTTGTTCCGGGAACTCCACGTCGACGACGGGTCCGATGACTTGAACGATTTTGCCTTGGTTCATGGGCGACTGGCGGATTGCGGTCAGGATTCTTGGGAAAGGGCGGGGTCGGTCGTGCGCGAGGGGATGGATCAGCCGAGCGCCATGGCGGCGCTGGTGATTTCGAGCAGTTCCTTGGTGATGGTGGCCTGGCGGATCTTGTTGTACTCGAGCGTGAGATCCTTGATGAGCTGCTTGGCGTTGTCGGTCGCGTTCTTCATGGCGACCATGCGCGCGCTGTGCTCGGAGGCCTTGGCCTCGAGCAGGAGCTGGTACATCTGGAAATTGAGGTAGTGCGGGAGCAGGGCGGCGAACACGTCGGTGGGTGCGGGTTCGAAGAGATATTCGAAGCTCGCGGTGCCCAGTTCGCGCGCGCTGGAGGCGCCCTCGACGTCGGTGTGGAGCGCCTTGACCTCGCCCAGGGGCAGGAAGGAATGCACCTCGGGGCGCTGGGTCATGATGTTGATGAAGTTCGTGAACACCACGTCCACGTGATCCACTTCCCCAGAGAGGAAGAGGTCCTGGGCAAACTTGGAAATCGCGCGCGCCTCGCTGAAGGCGGGGGCGTCCTTGTAGGTGAACTCCGCGGCCAGTTTGCGGCGCGTGCGCGCGACGAACTGGGAGGCCTTGCGACCTGCGGTGAGGTAGGTCGTGGTGGCGGGATCGAAACGCCCGGCCTCCCGAAGGAGGTTGGTGTTGAGCGAGCCGCAAAGGCCTTTGTCTGTGGAGATCACCACCACTGCGCGGCGATCGCCTTCGCGCTTCTCCATGAGGGGATGCGTGAAGTCGCCGGCGTGAGTGGTGACGGAGGCGAGGACCTCATTCATCAAGGCCGCGTAGGGCCGTCCGGAAAGGGCGGCCTGCTGCGCGCGGCGCATCTTCGCCGAGGCCACCATTTGCATGGCCTTGGTGATCTGCGCCGTGTTCTTGACGGACTTGATCCGGCGTCGGATGTCGCGCGTGCTGGGCATGCGACGGTCAGCGGTAGGATTGCTTGAACTCGGTCACGGCAGCCTTGAGCTGCCCGGTGGTGGCGTCGGAGAGGGCCTTCTCCTTGAGGATGGTGGCGAGGAGCGCGGATTTCCTCGTGGAGAGGTACTCGGTGAGCTTGGCCTGGAAGTCCTTCATCTTCTCGACGGGGACATCGTCGATGTAGCCGTTCTGCACGCACCACATGATCGAGACCTGGACCTCGACGGGGATGGGGTTGTACTGGGGCTGCTTGAACACCTCGACGATGCGCTTGCCGCGCTCGAGCTTGGCCTGAGTGGCGGCATCGAGGTCGGAGCCGAATTGCGCGAAGGCGGCGAGCTCGCGGAACTGGGCGAGGTCGAGCTTCACGCGGCCTGCGACCTGTTTCATGGCCTTGACCTGGGCGGCGGAACCGACGCGCGAGACGGAGAGACCGACGGAGATCGCGGGCCGGATGCCTTGATAGAACAGGTCGGTTTCCAGGTAGATCTGGCCGTCGGTGATGGAGATGACGTTGGTCGGGATGTACGCGGAGACGTCACCGGCCTGCGTTTCGATGATGGGCAGGGCGGTGAGGGAGCCGTTGCCGTTCTGCTCGTTGAGGCGTGCGGAGCGCTCGAGCAACCGGCTGTGCAGATAGAAGACGTCGCCGGGGTAGGCTTCGCGGCCGGACGGGCGCTTGAGCACCAGCGACACCTGGCGGTAGGCGACGGCGTGCTTGGAGAGATCGTCGAAGATGATGAGCGCGTCCATCGCGTTATCCATGAACCACTCGCCCATGGCGCAGCCGGAGAACGGCGCGAGGTACTGTTCGGTGGCGGAGTTCGAAGCCGCGGCGACGATGACGATGGTGTAGGGCAGGGCGCCGGATTCCTCGAGAACGCGGAGGATGTTGGCGACGTTGGACTGTTTCTGGCCGATGGCGACGTAGATCGAGTAGACGGCGCGGAAATCCTTGTCGCCGGAGTCTTTCGCGGCGTGGTTGAGGCGCGCGTTGTTGATGATCGTGTCGATCGCGATGGTCGTCTTGCCGGTGGAACGGTCGCCGATGATCAGCTCGCGCTGGCCGCGGCCGATGGGGATCATCGCGTCGATCGGCATGATGCCCGTCTGGAGGGGCTGGGTGACCGATTTGCGCTTGATGATGCCGGGCGCGATTTTTTCGACCGGGTAGAAGGCGGTTTCCTGGATCGGTCCCTTGCCGTCGATGGGCTGGCCGAGGGCGTTGACCACGCGTCCGAGGAGCCCTTTGCCGACGGGCACCTGGAGGAGGCGGCCGGTGGTGCGGACCTCCTGTCCTTCGCGGATGTGGGTGTAATCGCCGAGGATGATGGCGCCGACCTCGGTTTCCTCGAGGTTCTGGACCAGGCCGGTCACGCCGTGACCGAAGTCGAGCATCTCGCTCATCATGGCGTCGGTGAGGCCTTCGACCTTGGCGACGCCGTCGCTGATCTCGCGGACGACGCCGACGTTCTGGCGGGAGACGCCGGATTTCACCTGGGCGATCTGCGCTTCAATGTCCTGCAACAGGGTGCTCATGTCGGATGGTCAAGGATGGCTGCGAAACAGGGTTCGAAAAAGGGAATGGATTGGGGAGGCGCCCGGGTGACGGGTCACAGGGCGTTCTTCATGGACTCGAGGCGAGCGCGGACGCTTCCATCGTACACATCGCTCCCCACACGGACGCGGAGTCCGCCGAGGAGTTGGGGATTGATCCAGTAAGAGACGTGGAGGCCGGGGCCATAACGACGCGTCAGCGCGGATTCCAGGCCGGCTTGGAGTTCGGGGCTGGACTCCACCGCGTTTTCGATACGGGCGGTGCGGCTGTCGAGGTGGAGTTTCAGCAGGCGCTGGAAATGGGTGAGTGCGCGCAAGTAACCGCGGGGTTTGGCGGCGATCACCTTGGAGACGGCGTCGCGCACGCGGGACTCGTCCAATTGACCGCCGGCGAAGCACGCGCGGAAGAGGGATTTGCCGTCGCGCCGGGCCTGCTTGCTGATCTTCATGCGGCGAAGGGGTGCGGAGAGGGGGGATCGGTGAGGGGCGGGGGGAACTCGATCCCGGACTAGGCGGCGAGCTGCTTGTTGGTCTCGTCCGCGAGCCGACGCTGGTCGTCGACGGTGAGGATCTTGCCGGTCACGCGGGCGGCGAGGTCGACTGCGAGGCGGCCCATCTCCTTGCGGAGGTCCTGCTTCATCTTCTCGTAATCGCCCTGGGCGGCTTCGCGCGCCTTGGTGATGATCTGTTCGGCCTGCGCGATCGCCTTCTGGGTTTCGACTTCCTGCACGCGGGCGGCCGCGGCGCGCGCCTCCTCGATGAGCTTGGTGGCGTCGGTGTTGGCCTTCTGCAGCATTTCCCGACGCGCGGCTTCGGCCTCGGCGAGCTGGACCTTGATCTTCTCGGCGTTGGCGAGGCTCTCGGCGATGCGCTGCTTGCGATCCTCCAGCACCTGGAGGATGGGCTTGTACGCGAAGCGATGGAGCAGGAACGCGACGATGCAGAAGCTGACCAGCTGCGAGATGAACAGGGTCCAGGTGACGCCGAAGGTCTCGGCGGTCTGGCTGATCATGTTGCCGCCGGCGGGCGCCGCTGCTGCCAAGAGAAGGTTCGCATCCATAACCGTAACCAATGACCGATCTGGGACTGGATTGGGACTGGGACTGGGATTCGAGGGGGAAAAGGGCGATGCGGGGCAAGGGACCCCGCATCGAATCGGATGGGATCCGCGCGTTACTTCACGAGGAAGATCGCGAAGAACACGATGCCTTCGGCGAAGGCCGTGCTCAGGATCGCCTGCACCAGAATCTTGGTGGCGGCACCGGGGTTGCGTCCGACCGCTTCCGAGGCTTTGAACCCGATGAGACCGACGCCGATCGCCGCGCCCAAGCAGGCCGCTGCGACGTGAAGGTTACCGGTCATTTCAGCCAGCATTGGCATAACCATAGTCTTGTTCCTTTTCTTCTAACTTGCTTCTTGGTTGCAGCAGCGGCCCCCGCGGTCTCGCCACGGTCTGACCGCCGCAATCTGGTTCGGTTGCTCGCGCGCGACGGGGGCAATTCAGTGCTTGGCCACGCCGTGCTCGGCCTCGTGGGCATGACCATGTTCCTCGTCGTGCTGGCAGATGAGCAACGTGAAGACCGAGGTCAGCAGCATGAAGACCAGGGCCTGCACGAGGCCCACCATCAACTCGAGAAAATAGAATGGCAGGAGCAACAGCCAGCCGAAGGCGCTGCCGCCGAGCGCGGCCATGGTCTCGATCATGTTCTCACCGGCGAAGATGTTGCCGTAGAGACGGAAGCTGAGGGAGACGGGCCGGAAGAGGATGGAGATCACTTCCAGCACGCCGACCGCGGCGAACACGACCACCATGAGCACCTTGAGCAAGCCGGCGGTGTCCCCCTTGGCGCCGAAGATGTGCTTGATGAAGCCTGCGGGCCCGTTGGCGCCGAGGGCCCAGAAGAGCCAGCAGACCGAGAACACCATGGACATGGCCAGGGTCATGTTCAGATCGGCGTTCACGCCGCGGAGGAGCGGGTGACTGAGATGGTGAACTTGGCCGGCGGCGTCGGGATGCCCCCAACCGATGGAGCCCACGCCCGGGATGAGGCCGAACCAGTTACAGGTCAGGATGAAAAGGAAGATCGTGGCGAAGAACCAGAACGTCTTCTTCACCAAGTCGGCCCCCATGATGCCCTCAAGGAAGTCGTGCAGGCTTTCCACGAGCCACTCCCAGAAATTCTGCAGGCCCTGAGGGATGGCTTGGATGTTCCGGGTGGCGATTTGGGCGAAGAGGATCAGCGCGATGGCCACGGCCCAGGTGAGCACCATGGAGTTGGTGATCTGGAAGAACCCGAAGTCGAATACCACGGGGGCACCGGCAGGGAGGCCGTGAACGGCTTCCGCGGCATGTCCTTCGGCGGCGGGGGCGGCGTGGGACTCGGCCGCCATGGTGACGAGCGACGGGCACCACAGTAGGGCGGAGAGAAAGGCGGCCCTCAGGGACGGCAAACGGCTCGCCAGCAGTCTCAGCGTGAGGCTCGACATGGGTCGTGTTTGGGAATCGGGTCCGGGCATCCCGCAGGCCAAGTTTTGGTTTATGGCCGGCAACTTTCGCGCAGCGGGGCGCGTAAACTGCGGCGTTGTGAAATGTTTCACAAGCGATTTTTTTAGGGACGCGGGCGCCGGTACGGAATCGCCCGCTCGCTTGCTTTCGTCCGCGCCGTTTCCCACGCTGTCGGTGCGATGACGAAGCCGTTGGCGTTGTTGCTCCACGAGAAACTGATGCCGGGATCTCAGTTGGCGAGCCGCTTTGATCAGCTGGATTACCGTGTCCTGACGCTTTCGGATCCGGCGCAGTTGACGGAGGTGGCGCGACGTGAAATGCCGATGATCGTGGTGGCGGATCTCGCCCATCGGCGTGGGGACGTCTTGGCGGCCCTGGCCAGCATGCACAGCGACGAGGCGCTGGCGCATATTCCGATCCTGGCCTATGCGGGGCGGGAAGACGAAAAGCAGCGCGAAGCGGCGTTGAAAGCGGGGGTCAGGATTCTGGCGACGGATGCCACGGTCCTGCCGCATCTGCCCCAGTTTCTTGAGGCGGCGCTGCTGGTGGAGTGAATGAGGGTCGGTGCGAGGCGCGTTTCCGCGGTCCTCGGCATTGGCTTGGGCTTCTGCTTCTCGTCGTTCGACGCACGAGCTTCACTTTTCACGCTTCACGATTCGGATTCAGGATTCACGGCTCCACGAGCGTGACGAGGGAATCGATCTTGGGGGCGGGGATGCGTTGGGTGGTGCCGGAGGGCCAGGTGACTTCCAGGGACTCAATCGTCGTGGCGTTGCCGAGTCCGAAGGTCACCGTCAATTCCGACTGGGAGAGGTAGCTGCGGGAGGGCATGACCTGGCGCGACTGGGTGACGCCGCCAGCCTTGAGAGTGATCCAGGAGCCGATCGCGTCGCGATTGGATTGGGTGCCGGTGAGGCGGACCCGGAGCCAATGGTGGCCCAGGGTTTGGTCATTGCGCAGCAGGAGTGGGGGGCCGCTGGCCTGCATCAGGAGCACGTCGAGGTCGCCGTCGCCGTCGATATCCGCGCAGGCGGAGCCGCGGCCGACGATGGGTTGGAACAGGTCCGGGCCGGCGAGGTCGCGCGAGACCTCGACGAAACCGCCTTCTGCGCCGCCCGAATTCCAGAAAAGCTGAGCGGGCTGGCGGTAGGACTGGCTCTTTTGGATTTTCGAAATGTCCTCTTCGAGATGGCCATTGGCGGTGAGGACGTCGAGCCAGCCATCGAGGTCGTAGTCGAGGAAGAGCAGTCCGAACTTAAGCAGGAGCCGGCTCGCGGGGCCGATGGATTCTGCGATGGCTTCGTCGGTGAAGACCGCCTGGTGGGCGCCTCGGACGTAGAGCGAGGTCATTTCGTTGGCGAAGTTTCCGATGGCGATGGCGAGGGAGTCGTTGTTGCGATGGCGGGCGATGTCGATGCCCATGGCGCCGCGGGCATTGCCATTCGAATCGAAGGCCATGCCGAGAAGGAATCCGGCCTCGGCGAAGGTGCCGTCGTGGCGGTTGGTGAAGGCATGGTTTTGGACCGTGTCATTGGCGACGACCAGATCGATCCAGCCATCCTGATTGAGGTCGGCGGCCGTGACGCCGAGGGATTTGGCGGCGGGGACGGCCGTGGACGCGTTGCGGACCTGAACCCCGGCGGCTTCGGACACATCGGTGAACCGGCCCTGGCCGTCATTGCGGTAGAGGACGGGGAAGGCGCCTTGGAAGCTCATGGGAGGGCCGTAGGCCCGGTGCTGTCCGTCGAGCGAGAACCCGACCTTGAAATCAATTTCGCGCGACCACTGGACATAATTGGCGACGAAGAGGTCGAGGTCCCCGTCGCGGTCGTAGTCGAGGAAGGTCGCGGCGGTGCTCCAGGCTTCGCTGGCGCCGGCGACTTTCGCGGTGGGGGTGACATCCTCGAAGCGTGCGCCGCCCAGATTGCGGAGGAGGCGGTTGGGGCCGACGCCGGTGAGATAGAGATCCACGAGACCGTCGTTGTCGAAGTCGCCGCAGGCGACGCCCATGCCTTGGAGGGGGCGATCGAGGCCGGAGCCGGCGGTGGCGTCGGTGAATCGACCCTGCCCGTCGTTGAGGTAGAGCGCGGAAGTGGGGGGCGGAGTCGGCGGGGATTTGGCCCAGGGCCAGGGGGCGCCATTGACGAGGACCAGGTCCTGGTCGCCGTCGTGGTCGGCATCAAAAAAAGCGGCCCCGCCTCCCATGGTTTCGGGCAGGAGCTTCTCGCCTTCCGCCCCGTTGTACCGGTGGAAGCGGAGTCCGGCGGAGGCGGTGATGTCGGTGAAGGTGGCTTTCGGCGGGGGCTGGGCGGCGGCGGTGGCGGCGACGGGGGCGGTCAATGCGGTGACGTGCGGGGCGGCGGCGGGCCGCGGACGATTGAACCACCAGAACGCGCCTCCGCCCAGCAGGACGAGGGCGATGACTGCGATTAGCGACAGGCGGGTCGCGCGACCGATGACGGCGTCGTCGTAGTGGACGAGATCCTCGGGGTCGTGTTCCGGCTGTGGGGATGGGGGGGACGGGGGTGCGGGTTGCATGACGCCGGGGTGAGCGCGGGGAGGAGAGAGAGAAATTGTCAGATGCGCAAGTTTTCCGTGGCGAGTGGTGGGGAGTGCGTCACTGTGGTCGCATGGCAAGCGTCATCGTCCGTCCCGCGGGCTGGATTCCGGAACGCCACGTCACGCCGGAGTCGGTGTTTTGGAATCGGCGGCGCGTGGTCAAGAGCCTGGGTTTGGCGGGACTGAGCGGCTTGGTGGCGGGAGTGGGCGTGGGACGGGTGGGGGGGGCCCCGGCGCCGTCCGCCGCGGGGCCGTATGCGAAGGGGTACCCGCATGCCCGGGCGGCGGGGTTTGATCCGGGATGGTCATTGACCGACGAGGCGGTGGCTTCGAAGTACAACAACTTCTACGAATTCACCCTGAGCAAGGACGTGTACAAGCGGGTGGCCAAGTTCGAGACGGCGCCCTGGAAGCTGGAAGTGGGCGGGTTGGTGGAGTCGCCGCTGACGCTGGATGCGGCCGAGTTGATCGACGGGATGGCCTTGGAGGAGCGGGTGTACCGGTTCCGGTGTGTGGAGGCCTGGGCGATGATCGTGCCCTGGACCGGGTTTCCGCTGGCCAAGCTGGTGGAACGCGTGAAGCCGAAGCCGGAGGCGCGGTTTGTGCGCTTTGTCACGGCCGCCAAGCGCGACGAGATGCCGGGGATTGCCGAGAATCCGGAGTATCCCTGGCCGTATTTCGAAGGGCTGCGCTTGGATGAGGCCCTGCATCCGCTGACCATGGTGGTGACGGGGGTCTACGGGAAGCCCTTGCCCCGTCAGTTCGGCGCGCCCATACGAGTGGTGGTGCCCTGGAAGTACGGCTACAAGAGCCCGAAAAGCATTGTGAAGATTGAGTTTGTGGCCAATCAGCCGAAAACCTTCTGGGAGACGTTGATTCCGAGGGAGTATCCCTTCGAGAGCAACGTGGATCCCGGCGTGCCTCATCCGCGCTGGTCGCAGGCCACGGAACGGATGATCGACACGGGGGATCGGGTGAAGACGAAGAAGTACAACGGGTACGCCGAGCAGGTGGCGCGGCTGTATCCATCGGCCTGAACGACGGCCTGGCGCCGGCGCGGGGATTCTCCGCGGCGGGGTCATGGTCGATGCCGTGCACCCGGACCGAGGACTAGGGTATGCCAGAACTGATCGTGACCAGTGCCGAGATGAGGGCGAGGGAGGAGCGGACGTGGGCCGCGGGCGTGTCGCGGGAGTCGGTGATCCTGCGTGCCGGCGTGGCGGTGGCTTCGGTGGCGTTGCGCATGACGCGTCCCAACGATCCCGTCCTCGTCCTGGCGGGGCGTGGCCACAATGGCAGCGACGCGGTGGTGGCGGACGAGCATTTGGCGGACCGGGACAGCACCCTTGTGCGATTTGGGGATCCGCGATCCCTGGCCGCGGCGGAGGCGTGGATGGAATCCTATCGTGGGGATCCGCGCGCGCTGGTGATCGACGGGATGGTGGGGATTGGGCTGGATCGGCCGTTGGAAGGGGACTGGCTGAGGGTTGTGCGCGTGTTGAACGCCTCCCGGATGCGGGTGGTGGCGGTGGATGTGCCGACGGGGCTGAACGCGGACACGGGCGAGCCGATGGGGGACGCGGTGGAGGCAGCGGTTACGGTGACCTTGGGGGCGGTGAAGGGCGGGTTGCTGCGGGATCGGGCGGCGCGTTACGTGGGGCGGTTGGAGTTGGCTCCGCGCATTGGGCTGGTGCCGACGGCGACGGAGGGAGCGCTGGCTTGGACGTTGGAATCCGATTTTCACGGGTATCCGTGGCGGCGCGCGGATGACTCGCACAAGGGCAGCTACGGTCACGTGGGGTTATTGGCGGGGAGCCTGGGGTATCACGGAGCCGGGGTGCTGGCGGCGCAGGGCGCGTTGCGGGCCAGGCCTGGGCTGGTGACGTTGCTGACGGATGAGCGGTGTTATGTGCCTGCGGCCAGCGCACTGCGAGCGGCGATGGTGGTGCCCTGGTCGGGCGAGCGCGTGGATGTCTCCCGTTTTACCGCGTTGGTAGTGGGGCCTGGTCTCGCGTCGCGCGGGCTGTCCCCGACCCTTCGTGACGAAGTCCGACGGCTCTGGCGGGAGTCCGAGTGTCCGGTGCTCGCCGATGCTTCGGCGTTGGACTGGTTGCCTGATTCGGTGGCCGAGCAGGCTGGCCCGCGGATCATGACTCCCCATCCCGGGGAGGCCGCGCGACTTTTGGGAACCACGGTGGCGGAAGTGCAATCGGATCGAGTGTGCGCGGTGCGCCGGTTGGCGCGGTTCTGGGATCGCACCTCCACGGTGGCGGTCTTGAAGGGCCGTCATACGATATTGGGGCAGTCGGACGGCTGCTTGTTTGTGAACGGGACGGGGAATCCGGGGTTGGCCCAGGGGGGCACCGGGGATGTGCTCGCCGGGTATTTGGGGGGGCTGATAGCGCAGCCGGCGCTGGCCAAGGATTTGATCCACGCGGTGCGTTACGGCGTGTGGCGCCATGGTTTGGCCGCCGACCAACTGGAGTTCAGCGGTGCGCGCTGGACGGCGGAGGACCTGGCGGAAGCCCTGGGGCGCTCGGATCCGTGACGGAGAATCGGCTTTTTTTCGCGAGCCGACTCCACCACCTTCGGGTTGCCACATGGAATTGGATTCGAAGCAACTGGCGCAGACCTGCCGCGCCCTCGCGGACGACAAGAAGGCGGAGAACATCGTCGTGCTCGACCTGCGGGAACTGCCCGGGGTCACCGACTTCATGGTGATTTGCTCGGGGACCAGCGAGCCGCACCTGCGCGCGATCGAGGAGGAGGTTTCCGGAAAGCTGCGCGACCGACATGGCGTGGAGCCGCGCGCCGTGGATGGCACCCGCAACAGTGGTTGGGTGGTGTTGGACTATGTGGACGTCATCGTGCAGGTCATGAAGGCGGACGTGCGCGAGCGATACGATCTGGAGGGGTTGTGGAACGACGCGCCGCGGTTGCGCCCGTCGCGGGCCAAGTCGGCGAAGAAAGCCGTGCGCAAGCGTGCCCAGGCGGCGACGGGCGACGTGGTTGCGGAGTAGGGGGAAACAGCGGGTCCAAGTCGGGAGCCACGGGAAGCGTGGCCTTGATCGACAAGTCCGCCCGGGTGAGCGCCCGGCCCACGGCCGTCCGATCCCCGCCCGCCCATCGCCTTGCGTTTCGTATTCCTACACGTATTCCCGCGGCGAGCCGTCAGCGGCCTTGTTCGGCGGGTGCTAGCGTGATTCGAGGTACGACGGCTGGCTGTACTTGGCGGCGTCGAGTGCTGCGGCGCGTTCCTGGACCGAGGCGGGGACCGGTCCCGGGCTGGGGGTGCCGGTCCAGCCCACGGGTGTGGAGTCGAGCATAGCCTGGTGCCAGGTGTCGCGGGGAAGCCCGGGGGGCGGCTGGACGGAGCCTTGGATCAGGAGGCCATCCCGATTTCTTCGCTGGGCGGCGCCGGCAATTTTCCGACCTCCCCAGAGCACGTCGAATCGCTCGTAGCCGGAGAAGCATTGTCCGGGCTGGGTGCGGCGGCAGCAGGGCGCGAGTTCGGTGGAGATGCCGAGACGGCGGAAGGAATCGACGATCCAGCTATGCGCCATGCGGTAGCTCTCGATGGCTCGGAGTTCGTACCAGGGGTGACCGGGAGGAAACGCGAGGCTGTAGGTCCAGTCCCGGTCGTGGGGCACGATCCCGCCGCCGGTGGGGCGTCGGATGAGAGGGCGTAGCAGGGTGGTGGCCGCGACTTCGGCGTACTTTTGGAAATAGCCGAAAGTGGCGGCGGGTTGGGACCAGCCGTAAAAGCGCAGAATCGGCTGTTCGAGCTCCCGGGTGGAGAGGAGGAGGGCCTCGTCGACCGCCATATTCCAAGAGGGTGACGCG
>JADLFD010000513.1 GCA_020845805.1 Verrucomicrobiales bacterium
ACAATGGCTTCCAAAGCGGCCTGACCGCCTTTGGCTCGAACAACAAGGTGGGGCTGAGCCCGGACTTCACCGCCGGTCCGCTGGGAAGGTGCTATATCCCCCGCTCCACCGGGACTTTAACCAACCTCTTCAACGCCGGCAGCCGCACGGCAGCCGCGGCAGGACTCTATCACTTCACCACGACACCCGATGGCGCCAAAGAACTCGGCTCCGTTGTCGACATCGGGTATCACTACCCTGCCACCGCAACGGCGGTGAACTGGAATGGGCTCCTGGCCCATTGGCGCCTGGACGATGGCACCGGAAGCGTCGCCACCGACTCGTCGCCCAACGGGTTCAACGGAACCCTCGTCAACAGTCCCTCCTGGGCCTACGGCCCAAGCGGAGGTGCGCTGAGTTTTCCGGCCACCGCCCGCGTCAACGTTCCCGACTCGCCAGCGCTCCGCCTCACCAACGCGCTGACGATTGCGATGTGGGCCTTGAAGGGCAATGAGACCGAGGAATGGCGCCTGTATCTTGGAAAACAGGCTGGAACGCTCTGGAACTATAGCCTCTACGACTTCATCGGTACAGATGGACGATCGGTGTTTCAGTACATGGATGTGCCCAACAGTTACCCAGGAATAACCAGTGTTTCCCATACTCCGGTCGGTCAATGGACTCATATCGCCGCGACGTGGACCGGGACCGAGATCTCCCTCTACATCAACGGCATTCTGGATAGCACCATCTATCAGAACAAGGTTCCTGCAACAGGAACAGAACCCCTCTACTTTGGGCTTACCCATAGTATCGCTGGAACGCATCTCCTGGACGAAGTGAGCCTGCATAACAGGGCTCTGTCCGCTTCTGAAATCTGGAACCTTTCGAGACTCAGCCCCATCGACACGGACGGCGACGGCTTACTGGACATTCTTGAGGACACGGACGGCGATGGTGTAGCCGACGCGGGCGAATCCGATTGGACAACCTCGCTGGGTGCGGGCGGCGGTCCCTTGGCCCTCCTCGTTCACACACCGCTGCGCCCCTAGACCAAATCCTGATGCTCTCCTGCATCCACACGGGCATCGGAATCGCCATGTGTAGTCGACTGTTACCGGGAGCGTCGCGTCCCACGCAGGAGACCCTCCCGCTCGATCGGGGCCCTAGTCATACGACCTCGTGTTGCGTCCGACCCATCTCGCCCCCCGGAAGCCCGGTGACGTCCGTTGGCGAGTTCATGATTCGACTCAAAGCCGGCACCGACTACAGGGACGTCGACTCTCAGGCGCGAGCTGAATCCCGCGATCAGAGCATACCAAAGCCGCAGGGTTGTGTTCGCGGTCAGGTCCGAAACCAGGTCCTTCACCCGACGAATTGCGACGACACCGAGATAGTCTCGATCACCGGGGTGGACAGCCAAGCACACCCTCGCCACTGGCTGCTACCACTCCGCCATTCTGACGGCCCGGGTAAGGGCTGGAAAACCGGCCAACAAGGCGCCGTTCTCGCCTTCGATGAAATGGACGACCACGTTGACGCATCGGACCAGCCGGCCCCTCTGTGCGCCACCGGTTCATACCTTGGGGTTCCGATCCGGACGCGGTCTCCACTCAGCCGCATACAGCCCCACATTAACGAACATCCGGACTTGCCCTCGGAGAATAACTCCGCGCGACACTGGCAAGGCTCCCCGCCGGCCTCTAGTCGCGCCGAAATCGATGACTGCGGCACCCAAGCGAAGGTTACTTTGTCTCCCCCTCCGCCCTTAGACGCCCCGATCGAGGTGCATCGGCTCGGGGTCGGGATCGTCGGACGGCACTACATCAACGGAGGCGACGACGCTCCTGGTCGTGGGTCGCTACGCAGTCTGGCAGGGATTGGCGGGTCCCCGGACAGCGTTGGACACCCTTTCCACGCGGGTAAAATGCGCGGAGTACTGGGCGACGCCGGCATGCCCATCCGCGGGCTGTTCCCGTTGGATATGCTAGACATCAGGTCCTTCGCACCGGCGGACATCGAGGGGCCCGAACTCAGTAGCTGTTGGACGATGCCCATGGCAACAGCACCGTGCAAACGAGCGACCCCGACCGGAACGCCTCCGATTCGGGCTATGGATGCCTCTCTCAGCACGAAGGCTGCATTCAATTCCTACCTGAAGCCCAACTGACATCATGATTATCCAAGATTTCAAGATCTGCAATCCTCAGGATAAGAAGTACACTGAGCCTTCGGGGGAATCCATTCCGATCGCAAGCATTCCCAATCACAGCTGGGTTAACGCAGGCTGCACGCTCATGTCAGTCGCCCTAGTGCTGCAGCATAGTGTTGCCCAAGATGCGCCAGGAGCTGCAGCTGCGGGTGCAGGAGGCTATGACCTTCGGACTCCCATAGGGGCTCATCATCGTAGAGTGGCGTGCGAGGTCCCAACGCCAGACACGAATGGAAACATTGTGCCGCAGCTACGGTGGTACACGATGCTGGAGACGGGGCTGAACTACCAGGAAAACGGCATCTGGCTGCCTAGCGAGGCGCAAGTTGTGCCATGCCCTGAGGGGGCTGCAGCAATCAAGGGACAGCAGAAAATCACCTTTGCACATAATATAGCCCAGCGAGGTGCAATTCGGATTACCGGCTCTGAGGGAACCATAATAAAGAACAATCCGGTTGGACTTTATTTCCACGACCGGCGATCAGGGGATTCAGTCCGATTGGCGACAATCCGACCAACAGTAGGAGTCATCATTCCACCTAATCAGGTGCTGTATCGTGAT
The DNA here is from genome assembly GCA_020845805.1 of Verrucomicrobiales bacterium. Classification (GTDB taxonomy): domain Bacteria; phylum Verrucomicrobiota; class Verrucomicrobiia; order Limisphaerales; family CAIMTB01; genus CAIMTB01. The sequence continues at coordinate 2,754 of JADLFD010000513.1, forward strand.
GCGTTCGAAGGTTTGCGAGCAGACTTGCTCTATACATACCAAAAAGATCAATTTGAGGCTGACGTCATTCTGCGGGAGCGCCCACGCGAGCCGGAGACATTCGGGATGTCGTCTGGCACCACTGACGTGGAGATGCTGACTGAATTCCTTGATTCGCCAGAGCCCTCGAAACACAGAACCCAATACAGACAACTCGGCCTCAAGGAAGGCGGTGAAACCAATTCGATGGAAGAGATAGCAAACGATGATATCGCATTCGCCGAGATCCAATTCAAAGTCGGTCAAGCCTTTAGCGAAAAGGAGCGCCGGAATACTCAATCGGCCACTCCCGTCCGGAAGACCTGGGAGACCCTTGGACAACGATCCGTCCTGCGGGAGCAGTTAGAATTCGATGCTGTCAGGACCGCGTTTGCCGCGCTCCCTCGCAATGAGCTTCCCCGGGCCACCATTGTGCAAGCGGGAATAGATCTCCCTGTCACTCACGGGGTGGAGCCCCATGCGGTCCAGGTAATGCAGCTGGGAGAATTGGCCCAGGAGGACGGATTTGTGATCGACTACACAACCCTCAGCGGTTCAATGGGTAGCTTTACATTTCAGGCCTCCGAGACCTACTTCGTCACCAACACTTTCATGGTGAACGGGTCCTCCTCCTGCACGTTCAACTCGGGAGCAGTTATCAAGTTCGCCGACACAGCCGAATTCTTAGTGGCTGGAAACCCGGCTGTGTCTGGCGCAGGAGCCACGTTTACCTCGATGCACGACAATTCGGTTGGGCTCCCCATAGCTGGTAGCAACGGCCAACCTACGCAGAAGGCGTTCACGGCATTTTGGTTCTACTACATCGACAACAGTCGCTCCCTCAGCAACCACACCATTAAATACGCCGGCACTGCGGTTAAGGCATCTGCCAACGCTGGCTCTGGGGTGCAGCACGCGGTGCAGAGCATGACGCTTCTCAATTGCGGAACTGGTCTATCTTCTCACAGGAACGACTCTGGCACGCAATTCCTCATTAACGCTTCCCAAATCGGGACCTGCGAGGTCACAAACCTAGTAGGGGGCATTACAAATCAAACCGTTTTGTCGGCCCACAACACATGTCCCACAATAACTCTAACATCCTCGACAACGACTCATGAGGATGTACCGCTGGACCTGCACTTCACGGTATCCGACGATACTTCACCCGCAGCGTCCCTTGTCGTAGAAGGCGACGGAGAAGCCGAATCCCCATGGGTTCCGCTCGCCTGGACACCCGAGCTCCTCGGAGTGGCTGCGTCCTCCAACACCATGCGTTTTATCCCTGCTTTAGACTCCTCTGGCACAGGGAAGTGGAGGGTATCAGCGACCGATACAAACGGTCTGACTAGGGTGCTCCACTTTGACGCAACCGTGGAGTCCGTAAACGACGCGTCCACCATTGGAGCCATGTCTGCACCCCGGTTGGCGCTAGGCCTGCAACAAGTGTGATTTAAGACGGCAGACTGGAAGAAATACTCGAAATGCCCGTCAACATTGGCTGAAATGAGTTTGCTTAAGACCACCGCAGCTCATGAAACGAACATTTCGAGTGCAGCGAAA
>JADLFD010000514.1 GCA_020845805.1 Verrucomicrobiales bacterium
CTCTCCCTCGTTCGATGAGCTCCTTGCTGGCCCAATCCCCACTCGGGCACGATCGCTCGCGCTCCATGGATATTCCCCGACCCGACCGCGCCCGCGCCCTTCGACGTCGCCGCTGGTGGACCGGCGGCGCGGTCGTCGCCGGACTGATCCTAGTCACTGCCGTCGTCCTCCGCATCGAACCCGCGGCGCCCTTGGTGGAGGTCCCCGTCTGGACCGACACCGTGAAACGCGGCGAACTCCTGCGCCAGGTGCGCGGACCCGGATCCCTGGTCCCCGAACTCATCCAGTACGTGCAGTCCGAGACGGAGGGACGCGTGGAACGAATCCTCGTCCAACCCGGCACCGAGGTCTTCCCGGAAACCATCCTGCTCGAGCTGAGCAACCCTGAGTTGCGCCAATCCTCCTTCGACGCCGAGTGGGCACTCAAAGCCGCGGAGGCCCAGGCCCTGCGGCTGCGTGCCAACCTGGAAGCGGACCGCCTGGCCCAGATGGCGGCCCTGGCAACGCTGAAGGCCGAGTTCACCCAGGCCAATCTCGAAGCCGAAGCCGACGACACCCTGGCGAAGGACGGTCTCGTCCCCGAAATCACCCGCCGGAAATCGCGTTCGAACGCGGACAACCTCAAAGCGCGCGTGGAGATCGAAGGTCGCCGCCTCGACTTCGCCGCCAGCAGCGCGAGCGCGCAGCTCGCCGTCCAGGAAGCGGAGGTTGAGAAACTAAAGGCATCCCTCGAACTCAAGCGTCGTCAGGTCGCCAATCTCCAGGTCCGCGCCGGTATCGCGGGAGTGCTGCAGCAGACGGGCGACCGAGAGCCGCTGCAGGTCGGTCAACGCATCAGCCCCTCCGCCACGCTCGCCAAGGTCGTCATGCCCACCCAACTGCGCGCCGACATTCGCATCGCCGAAACTCAGGCGCGGGACATTCTGCGTGGCCAGGTGGCCTCCATTGACACCCGCAACGGCATTGTCCCGGGCCGGGTGCAACGCGTCGATCCCGCGGTGCAGAACGGCACCGTCCTGGTGGAGGTGAAGCTGGAAGGGGAACTCCCACGTGGCGCGCGTCCCGACCTGAGCGTCGAAGGCACCATCGAACTCGAGCGCCTCACCAACGTCCTCTACGTCGGCAAACCGACCCAGGGTCAGGAGGACGGCACCGCCGGATTGTTCAAAGTCAGCCCCGGCGGTCGCGAGGCGGTGCGGGTTCCCGTGCGCTTCGGCCGAAGCTCGGTCAGCAGCATCGAAATCCGCGAAGGCCTCCAGCCCGGCGACCTGGTCGTGCTCTCCGACATGAGCCAATGGGACAGCCACACCAAGGTGCGCCTGCGCTGAAAGCCAACGCCACCACCACCTTCCTCTCCGAGTTACCTCTTAGCCCCGCCAACCCACCGTCGATCCCATGAGTTCCACGCCCCTCCTCCTGCTCGAAGGCATCACCAAGGTCTTCCTCACCGACGAAGTCGAAACCCACGCCCTCTCGGGGATTCATCTCTCCATCGCCCAGGGCGAGTACGTCTCCATCGCCGGACCCTCGGGCTGCGGCAAGTCCACGCTGCTCTCCATCCTGGGCCTCCTCGACACGCCCTCGGAAGGCACCTACATCCTCAACCAGCAGCCCGTGGCCAACCTCGACTTCGCCCAACGCGCACGCATCCGCAATCGCGAGATCGGGTTCATCTTCCAAAGCTTCAACCTCATCGGAGATCTCACCGTGTACGAAAATGTCGAGCTCCCGCTGACCTACCGCGGGCTGTCCGGCGCCGACCGCAAAACCGCCGCGCTCGCCGCGCTCGAAAAAGTCGGGATGTCGCATCGCACCAATCACTACCCCTCGCAACTCTCCGGCGGTCAGCAGCAGCGCGTGGCGGTCGCCCGTGCCCTGGTGGGGAATCCTTCGATCCTCCTGGCCGACGAACCCACCGGAAACCTGGACTCCAAGAATGGCGACGCCGTCATGGAGCTTCTGCGCGATCTGCACCGCGAGGGGGCCACCATCTGCATGGTCACCCACGACGCGCGCTTCGCCCGCCACGCCGATCGCACCATTCACCTCTTCGACGGCCGCGTGGTGAGCGAGCATGAGGCCGCCTCCACCGCGCCCTGACCCACGCCCACGCCAAGCGCCCTACGCCGTCACCCCGTCCTCGCGCCACTTATGATCCGCCTTCGCAACCTCGAGAAAGCCTACCAGACCCGCGCCGGAGCCACCTATGTCCTGCGCCAGATTCAGCTGGAAATCGCCGAGGGCGACTTCGTCACCGTGATGGGACCCTCCGGCGCGGGAAAATCTTCCCTCCTCTCCATCCTCGGACTCTACGACGCCGCCTGGACCGGCGAATACTGGCTCCGCGACCAACCGATTCACAGCGCGCCCCCGAAAGCGCGCGCGGCGATTAACAAAAAGGAGGTCGGGTTCGTCTTCCAGCAATTCCATCTCCTCGACGATCTCACCGTTGCGGAGAACCTCGACCTCCCACTCAGCTATCGCGACCTCAAGAAGGCCGAACGCGAAGCCATCGTCGCCGACACGCTCGACCGCTTCGGCATTGTGGCCAAGAAAGACCTCTTCCCCTCGCAACTCAGCGGCGGACAACAACAACTGGTCGCGGTCGCCCGCGCGATCATCGCCAAGCCGGCCCTGCTCCTTGCCGATGAACCCACCGGCAACCTGCACACCGATCAGGGACGCGACATCATGGAGCTGTTCAAGAAACTCAATGCCGCCGGGACCACGATCGTCCAGGTGACTCACAACAAGGACTGGGCGGCCTACGGCAATCGCCTCCTGCGCCTTCGGGATGGCTGGGTGGAAGCCTGACCGCGCCCATGTACCTGCCCCTCGCTCCCGCGTTCCGCCAGTGGACCAGAAACCCAGGACTCCTCCTCGTCGCCGTCCTCACGCTCGCCCTCGGGATCGGAGCGAGCACCGCCATCTTCAGCGTCATCCACGGCATCTTGATCCGGCCGTTCCCCTACCCCGATTCCGAACAAGTCATGTTCGTCTCGGGCGGTCTGCGCGACGAACCCGGAGCGTCGTTCCCGTTGTCCCTGCCTGAGCTCCACGATTTCCAGGAACCCAACCCCTCCTTCTCCTCGCTGGGTGGCGCCATGGACGGCCAGTTCACGGTCACCGGCATCGACCAACCGACGCAGGTGAAGGGCGGCTACGTCTCCCCCCAGACACTGGAACTCCTCGGCGTCCCACCCGCCGCCGGACGCCTCTTCCAGCCCACCGATGACCAACCCGGGGCCGAGCCCGTCTGCGTCCTCGCCGATCGTGCCTGGAGCCGGTTCTTCCAACGCCGACCCGACATCCTGGGAAAATCCGTCCTGCTCAACGGACGTTCCTTCACCGTCGTGGGACTCATGCCGCCGGACTTCAAGTTCTGGGACGCCTACCTCTATGTCCCCCTCGCCCACGGAATCCCGGCGGAACTTCGTCTCTCACGCACGGTGCGCTTCGGCATCTGGGGGATTGGCCGACTGGCCCCGGGCATCACCCCCGAAACCGCCGCCACCCACCTGTCGACCCTCCTCGATCGAGCGAAGGCCGCCACCCCAGGCACCCCGGAGGGCGCCACCATCCGCGTCACGCCGCTCGCTCAAAACGTGGGCAACCGCATCCGCGGCCCGCTCTACCTGCTGTTCGGCGCGGTCGGCTGTGTACTCCTGATCGCTTGCGTCAATGTCACCAATCTCCTCATCGCCCGCGGCGTCGTGCGCCAACGTGAATTCGCGGTGCGCACCGCCGTCGGCGCGGGCCGCCGGGAACTCATCGCGCAACTCCTGTGGGAAAGTCTCCCCCTCGCCCTCCTGTCCGCTGCGGTGGGCCTCCTCCTCGCCCTGGGCATCCTGCGCGCCCTCCTGGTGTTGATCCCTGCAGAACTCATCCCGGCCGAAGCCACGCTGCGACTGAATACCCCCGTGCTCGTCTTCTCCGGCCTGATCGCGCTCGCCTCGACCACCCTGTCCAGCCTGGTCCCCGCTCTCCAAATCTCACCGGGTCGCGTTCATGACTCCCTCCGGGAAAGCCAACGCGGCACCGGCGGCCTCCGCTCATCACGACTCCGCTCCGGGCTGATCGTCGCCGAGGTCACGCTCGCCCTCGCGCTCCTCATCGGCGCCGGGCTCCTGGTGCGCAATCTCACCCGCATCGCCGCCACCGACCCCGGCTTTCACCCCCAAAACCTCCTCATCGCCCGCATCGATCTGCCAGAGTCCCGCTACGCCTCGCACGA
>JADLFD010000515.1 GCA_020845805.1 Verrucomicrobiales bacterium
CCGAGACGCTGCGCACCTCCATGCGCGTCGTCTCCAGCTCATAGGGAAACGGCTGCTCCACATACAACAGCATGCCGTAGATCCGCGGATGCTCGTCGCGCAACTGGTCGAGGATCTGGTTCACATACGCCGGCTCCGTGACCGTGCAGTTGAAGTCGGCGCTCAGCCAGTCCACCCCCGCCGCACAGGCGAGGAATCCCACCGTCACCAGGCGGCGATAGTCCCATTCGGCATCGTTTCCACGCAGTTTGATCTTCAGGCAGCTCAAGCCGTCGCGCCGAATCCAATCGTCCAGGAGCACCGGGTACCCGTCTTCAGGTGCGACGCCCTGGGATTCCGAGGGAGCCACGGGATCCACCCCGCCGACGAGGTGCCAGGCCCGCAACCGATCGCGTCGCACCACCAGGAAATCAGCCGGGAACTTTCCGCGAAACACTTCGCCGTATCCGGCCTCGGCCTCGAGGAAGGCCGCCAGGTCTCGGTTCAGGAACTCCCCGGTGTAGGTCGCATACACCGGCTGCCCCAGGACCTGACCGTAGGCGTCGTGGATCGCGAGGTCGTAGGCCGAGGCGGTGATGAGCGCGGCCAGCCAAGGCATCGCCTCGCCCCCGCGCCGCGCGTTCTCCTCGCCCAGGATGCCCCCCAACCGGTGCTCCACGAAGTCCCAGCCGATTTCCACCGGATGCCCACGCTCTTCGAACGCCGGCCAGGCCCGGGTGAGCCGCGAGGCCAGCGCGACCATGGCCTCCAATCGCTCCTGGTAGGACAGGGTGGAAGGCCATCCCCACTGCACGCTGAGCGGCGTCTCGCCCCAGCCCAAAGCTTCGCGACCGTCACGGGTTCGGACGCGAACCCGCACGCGCAGGAGGTTGACAGCACTCAACGTCTCGCGACCGAACTTGAGTGGCACGCGCGTGCGAATGGGGATCAACCAGGCCTCGGTCCCCACGACTTGAACGTCGGTCAGCTTGCTCATGCGGTGAGGACCGGAGCCTGCCGTCGACGATCCCCGGATCGAAGCTCAAACCGGACCGTCTGCCTCCCCTGGGGCCGGGAGATCCAGGGGCCGAGTCACCCGCCCCCGCCTCGGCGGTTACGTTTCCGGAGCGGGGCGCGGAGTTCCGCGTCGGGTACGGAACGCTCGTGATAGCCGGCTGAAGCACAGCACCCCAACCAGGACGAGCACGGTGAGCCAGAGGGCCGGCGCCGGATCCTGGAGATGCGTGGGCACATAGCGGAACCAAGGGATTTGCACGAGCGGCTGGTTCAGGAACCCGATGATCGGATGGAAGGCGAGGAACTCGCCCACGTAGGCGACGCCCACAAACAGAAACCAGCCCAGAAACACGGTCACGGCACACGCCAGCCTTCCGGTACGCGAGGCGGCCCAGGCAGCCAACCGCACCGGCCACCAACGCGGACGCGCTTCGCGGGTGCGGAGGAGTCCGAACCCCGCCAGCGTACGCCACTCGCGCTCGGAGAGCTGATCCTCACCCAACGCGCCGCGCTGCACGGCATGCACCACTGCCGAGGCATACACCCGGCCGGCGAGGCCGCGCCAGGCGAGCAGCGAACCGAACACGAGGAACCCCGCGAACACGAAATGCCGGTCCAGAATCGCCCGTGCCTCGGCCTCGGTGAGTTGATTCCAATCCGGTGCGCCCGGAGGGGGGGAGATGAGGGGCTGCGCTGCCGCCGCGGGATCGAGGCCGGCCTTGACCCTCTCCTGGATCTGCTCGGAGGTCTTGGCCTGTGGCATAAAGGCGGGCCAGGTCTTCAGAGCCATGGCGCCCACATTCAAAAAGGCGCCCAGCAAGGCCAGCGCGGCGCACCCGGCCCACGCATGGCGCACCAGGGTCCAGACGGTGGACCAGCGCCAGAACTCCCGCCAATGCCCCGTCACCGCCTGACGCGCCAGCGCCATCGGCAGGTAAAACATGGCGCCGACAAAGAGCATGATCCCCAGCCAACTCACCGCCGGGCCCACCAGGTACTGCTCGTACCCTTTGTGAAACGAATTCTGCCAGCCCCCCCACCATCCCAACTGCATCAGGACACCCGCCGGCAGGGTCAGGGCCAGGGTGTTTAGCAGGCCCTGCCAGCCCGTGCGAAAATTGGCGCGCAACGACCCCAGCCAACGCCGCGAGACCCCCCCGTCAGCCGAGCCCATCGTTCCCGCTGGCAACGCTTGGAACCAGTCCGGCGCGTGCGCGTGCGCCGCCAAGGCCGGATCGAGAGCCAGCCCCAGGGCAAGCGTGCGCCCCGGCCGACCGGCATGGCGCCACCAGGTCCTCACCGCGGTCCGACAGGTCCATCGCTGCAGCCAGCCAAACACCAGAACCGCACCCAGCAGGGTCTGCGTCAGCAGGGCGCCGACGGTCCATTTCCAGGGCACGGTCCAGAGCCGGCGCGCCCACCTGCTTCGGATGGGACGCAGCGAAGTGGACGCCTGACCTGCGGCGGCGGACGCTTCCGACAAGGGTTGGGAAAGGTCAGTCATAGGGCCTCCTCAGACCACCGCCTCCTCCAACACGCGCCCTTCGCCGTGCTCAACCCGCACGCCCAGGTAATGGCCCACCGTGGAAGCGACATCCACCTGCTGTACCGTCTTGTCCACCAGCACCCCCCTCGGGACCCCAGCCCCCACCATAAGCGCGAAAATTTCGTGCGCCGATCGGGAGTTGAAATGGTGCTGACACGGCACCGGCGCCAGGGGATTGGAATCGCGACCGCAGTCCGGGACGACGACCATCACGGTGTTGTCGCGATAGGCGGGATCCGCCTGCACCGCGTTCCAGATTTCGCGGATCCCTTCATCCATGATGGAGATGCCGGTGGTGTAGTGACTGAGATAGCCCCAGTGGACGTAGTCGCAGTCGTTGTAGTTCACCATGAGCAGGCGTGGACGTAGCTCCTTCAAGGCGCGCAGGGTGAGGGTGGTGAGCAGGCGGTCGCCACGCGGGTTGACCAACCCCGATTCCCCATAGTGCTCGCGCCACCGTTCCCAGAACCGTTCCATCTCGGCGCCCTGCGTATCGCGTCCGCGCAATCGCGGATCCGACTTCTCCCATTTCTCAAGTTGCTTCTGCAGGTCGCGGACCCGGGTCTCGGTGAGTTTGTTCTCGCGGATCTGCCGGGCGAACAGCCATCGCTTGTAGCGATAGAGACTGAGCACGTTGGAACGGAAATCGATGCCGTACCCGGCATGGTTGCTGAAGGTATAGAACTCCTCGTCGGGCCGGTCCTCGCCATTGACGATCAGCGTCTGGTGCGGCGGCACGTCGTAAGCCTTGCGCAGGTATTCGGCGACCGTCGGGACCTTGGGTTCGAATCGTGCCTTGAGGAATCCGCGCTCGACGTCCTGGTAACGGTCGTACCGTCCGGTGAGCAGGTTCAGGGTTCCCTCCCCATGGCTGGTGTTCAGCCCCTCGAACTGAGCGATCTGAACATCCTGGAAGAGCGTGCCCTCAGCTGCGAGATCACGCGCGACGAACGGCGCATAGGTATGCGTGGAATCGATCGATTCACGACGTCGCACCCCACCCCCAAACCGAATCACGATGACGTTCCGGCCGCGGAACGCGGCAGTGCCCGCGCTCTCGGTCGTCGTGGGATCGGACGCCGCGCGCGCCCAACCCGGCGCCAGGGCAGCTCCCGCAGCCAGGGAGGCTGCCGCCAGGAACTCGCGACGACTGCCGTCCGCACGCGACCGCTGGGAACCCGGGCGGGGAGAACTCGAGGAGGGGGGAAGCGTGTTCATAAGGGAACTCGGAGCAGGTGACCCACACGAAAAACCCTGGAGCAGGTGCGTCTCGGTTGGGCCTGCGCTCCAACACCCGCGGAGCGCGAACCAGGTTGCAGACGATTTCAAGCCTCCCATGCACCCCCCCCGAGTCGCGGGCTTGGGAGTCCTCGTGCTCGTTTAGGGAGCCGGCGCGGGATCTGCCAGCACCTCAAAGACCGAAGCCCCGTCGACCAGCACCGTGGCCGACACGCGCTGCCGGAAAAACGTCGCGGCATCGGCCGCCTCACCCGCCTCCTCCCGCGAGCCCTCGCGCGATCGATCCGCGCGCTCCGCCGCACTCAAGGTGGTGCCGAAGTTACCCGTGATCTGCACCGATTTCCCCAGGGTCCGACTGAATCCGCGCGCCTCGAAGGTCCACGCCGGACTGCGTTCCTCGGACGGCGCACGACGTGGATGCCGGCCTGAGTAGGTGGAGCCGTCGGCATCAATGATCTCGATGCCACCCCCCGTCTGGATCATGTCGAACGTGCCAAGGATGGGTGGTGGGGTCGCGCCCGTCGCCAGTCGATACGGATGACGCACGCGTTGGGCCGACGCGAAATCAAACCGACCCTCGCGCGCGGAGGACGCGACCGCCGGGGCTTCGACCGCCGCCGCCGCCGACCGGACGACGGTCGGAGTGGCCGCCACGCCGGAGGCGTCCGCCACCGAATCGCTCGGGGCCGTCGCGCTGGAGAGCGAGGGCTCCGCGGCGGCCGCCGGCGGCGGCGGCAGGACCGCGTCGAGTTCAGCGTTATCGGATTTGGCCAAGGTGACGGAGGGGCGCGCCGGGCGGTTCGAGAAGAGCACCACCCAGACCAGGGCCAGACAGGCCGCACCAACCCCACTCCACGCCAGCAGCAGGCGCCAGAGCCGACCCGCGTCACGCGGGCGCGTCACCGCGTCCTGAATCACATGACCGCCCGCCTGGATACGTTGCACTTCCTCCCTCAACCGGCGTCGGCTGAGTTCCGAAAGCGGTGGCAACGACCCGGCGGCGAGCTGTCGGGTGCGCGCCACCGCGCGCAGGCGCACTTCCGCGGGATGAAGTGGTTCGGCAGCCATGGTGCCCTCAGGCCATCGCCCGCGGCCCGGTCGTGCGGCCGCGTTCCACCGCCGGCGCGAGCGCCTCGCTCAGCTTGTCGAGGCAGCGGCTGAGTCGCGAGCTGACGGTCTTGGGGTTGAGGTCGAGCATC
>JADLFD010000516.1 GCA_020845805.1 Verrucomicrobiales bacterium
CCACGACCACATTCGGGAACCGGCCCTCGCGGTACACGGTTTGCTGTTCCATCCGCGCCGCTCCCAGGAATGGCGTCAGCGCCGCTTCCCCTCCCTGCCGCGCCGCCGTCCCCTGCCCCACGCGGTCTCGCACGCACGAAAGACCGGCGACCAACCCCAGGAGAAGGGCCAGGCCACGAACGAAGTGGCGAAGAGGGATCATGGCGAGGCTTTGGCTTCCTGGTTCGTGGACGACCGTGGAAGCTCGGCCTCCAGTCGGGCCAGGCGGGGACTCGACACAAGGACCCTCCCCTCAACCAGCACCTGCAGCCCCGGCCCGCGGCCGTACCGCGCCCCCGTGCGGTCATACAGAATCGTCACGTCGCGGCCATGGTAGCGGACGCGGTCCAGACAGAACCACTCCAACGCACCCTCCGGAAGGAGCGGGTTCACCTCCAACCGCTCGTCCATGCGTGGGCGCAACCCGACCAGGCCGGTGATCACCAGATCGCAGAAGGTCGAATGATTGTAATCCTTCCCGCGTTCGTCGGGCGCCTGCTTCCGTTGCTTCAAGAGGGTCCGGGCGATCCAATCGCCAGTGAACGGGTTCAGGTTCTCGTCGATCCAGGGCTGGCGCGTTTCCCGCCGTTCGAGGGTGGACGCACCCGCCAACTCAGGAGGCAGCTGGCGAAATCGGTGACTGCGGAGGTAACACTGAAAGGTGGCCCAGTAATCGCCACGGCTCACGATCTCCTGCGGACCGTCGTTCAGCAGGTTCGCCAGCGCCGTGAGCGTGATCGAAGTCGCCAATGGCCAACTCGGCCCGTTCCACTGGCACTCGTGCCCTTCGTACTTCACCGAAAACCGCGGGTGCCGCTGTTCGGCCGTGGTGGGCCCGAAGGGCGCGTAAAATCCCCGGGGATCCATCAGCTGCCGCCAGGCCACCGCCCGATCGGGATCGGGCAGATGGAAATACCAGGGCGTGTAACCATGGAGTTCGCGTACGTCGGCCAGCGCGGTGGCTCCCCGGGGGCGAACTTTGAAGAACTCGGCAGCGGGATCCCAGAGCTGCTCCTGCACCAACCGCTTGATCTCGGCGGCGCGTTCGCGGAAGGCCCGCGCGACCGCCGTTTGCCCGGTTCTCTCCGCCAGACGCGCGATGGCCAGAGCGTCGCCGTATTGATAGCTGTTGATCGTGGCGCGACATCCCGTGCCGCCCAGGGAAACCTCCATGCCGTCCTGACCGTCCTCCTGCCAGTACAGCCCGCTGGCGTCGCGACGGCTTCGGTCCCAAGCCTCGTAGTTGGCCATCAGGTCCGGAAGCAACTCCTGCGCGACGCGATCGTTCCCCAGGACCATGGATCGCGCCCATAGCGCGTCGGCGGCCCAGAAGCTGTATTTCCGCGGCTCGCCGCCGCGCCGGAACCAAAAGCTCGCGTAGTCATCCAGGTAACGCGGATCCCGGATCCAGCGACCCTCGTAAAAGTGATGACCAGCGGGACAACTGATCGAGTTGTGCTTCCCGCTCCAAGGAACCGGCGGCAGAAACTCGGTGATGAGATAGCCGTCCGTGGTCTGCTTGAGGTGCTTTCGGTAGGTCCACCACCGGAAGGCGTAGATTTCCTCGAGCTCCGGGGAGGAACACTCGAACCAGGGAACGTGGGTGGAAAGCCAGGTCCAGGCGGCAGCATTGGGAACGAGGTTGGTGACCGTTTCCTGATCCGCCCGGTTGAACGCCTCGACGTGACGCCGGAAGCCAGCCGGATCGACCAGTCCCACCGTCGCATGTGACGGGGCAGACTCCACCGCACCCGGAGCCGCCGGTCCCGAGGTGGCGGTCAAAAGCGCAAACCACCCCGGGATCCACCACGCGCAGCTTCGGATGGACAGAGACCACGCACTGACAAGCGGAGTAGTCATGGGGGAGGACGCCCGATTCTCGGGCCTCGGGCGTCACCCCGCGAGCCCGTTCTCAGCCCGTTTGACTCGGGGCGGCGAAGGTTCTCTCCAACTTCAAGCGAGGCATCCCGTTGCTTGCGGGACACCGCCAATCCCGTAGCCTTGGGACGCGCCGAAAGGATGATCTCCAAGGATCGCCAACCAATCCGGTGCGCCGTCGCCCCTGATCCACCCCGGGGAACGTCCACCGGGGGAAGGCCTTCCACGCCCGGAACTTCCCGCCTCCTCCTCCTCGCTTTCGCGCTGGCCCTCGGCCTGGCGACCACGCTCCACGTTCCCGCCAAGCCGGTTCCCGTCCCCTTCAGCAACGAGTACCTCTCCGTCGTCCGGGGACTGGAGGACGGAATGCCAGACAACTCGTGCAGCGGCATTGTGCCGGGCCCCGATGGGAGCCTCTGGCTGGGCACGTTCCGCGGGCTGGGGCGCTACAACGGAAGCGGGGTCAGCCGATACGCCCCCGCGGGCAAACCCGAGTTGGCGCGCGTCGGGGTGGTGAATCTCCATCGCGAAGCCAACGGCCGACTCTGGCTGAGCACCTTCTCGGGACTCATGAGCCTGCACCAGGGCCGATGGCGCGTCTGGTCCGAGAACGACGGCTGGCAGCGGACCGGCGGTCACGTGCGGACCTACGCCGATCGACCGGGTCTGGACCCGGTGTTCACGCGATTCGACGGGCAGGTCTATCGGCTCGAACACGATCGTTTTCAGGAACTCCCCCAGCCTCCCGGTCCGGTGGGCGGCGGATGGGCGGCCTTGGATGGCGAAGGTGGAGTCTATGTCGTGCGCGGCGGGTCCGCGGCGTTTTGGCGCGACAACCGGTGGCAACCGCTGGAGCTTCCCCCTTCGCTCGAGGACGGACTGACCGGGGCGGGACAATCCCGCGATGGCACCGCGCTGATCTTCGGAAGGCAGACGGTCTTGAGGTACCGCGGCGGAAACCTCGTCCGCCGCCTCGACCTTTCCCAGCCCATCACCCAGTTCTGGCAGGCTCTGGAGGATTCCACCGGCTCGCTATGGCTGCCCTCCGTCACCGCCGGCGCCTACCGCATCAGGCTGGACGGGACGGTGCTCTGGCTGAGGAAGACCCAGGGTCTGGCGCACGACGGACCCACCCGCACCGTGTTCGAGGACGAGGACGGCGGGATCTGGATCGGCAGCGAGGTGGGCGGGATGGCCCATCTGCGCCCTCCACGTTTCCGGCAGCTGGGGGAATTCGAGGGCCTCCAGGAAGCAATGGTCCCCAGCCTGTTTCCAACCGATGCGGGGCACGTCTTCCTCGGGATCTATGGCTCCGGTCCCCAGGTATTCGACGGGACCGCCGTCCGCCCCGTCCTCCACGGGCGCGAGGCCGAGGTCACGCGCCGAATCCGCACCCTGCTCCGCACTCGAGACGACAGTTTATGGATGGGGATCGCCGATGGCGGGTTGCGGCGATGGGACGGCCATACGCTGCACTGGACGGGCACCAACGTGTTTGCCCCCGACGACACGGTCAGTGCGTTGTTCGAAGACTCCCGAGGCCGTCTCTGGGTGGGAGGAGAACGCCGCGTGGGTTTGCTTGAGTCGGGAACCATGCGCAACCTGAACCTGCCCGATCCCGGCCTCGGTGGTGAGTCGGTGTGTTTCGCCGAGTCAGGACAGCAGGTCTTCCTGTCCCACCGGAACACGGTTCGTCGATACACCCCATCCGGGCAGATGGAGGAGCTGGTTCGCCTGCCGGAGAACTCGGAAATCACCAGCCTGGCGGTGGATCCCGCCGGACGCCTTTGGGCGGGCAGTAACAGTCAGGGCCTGTTCGCCTTCGATGGCCGTGAGCTGCGCCAACTCGGCCGGGTCGATGGACTGCCCTCGGAGACGGTGGGGTCGTTGGCCATGGACGGCTTGGGGCACCTGTGGTTCTCGTGCGCACGCCAGGCGGTGATGGCGGAGCCGGACCTCCTCTGGCGTGCCGCAGGGCCGGAATCGGCGCGGCTCAGTGCGCGCTTCTTCGGTGAAAGTGACGGCCTGCGCGGGCTGGAGTTCTCCAGCGGATCCCAGCCCACTGTCGTCAAAGACCCCGCAGGCCGGCTTTGGTTCGCCCTGGCCCGCGGGGCCGCGATGGTGGACCCGGGACAACTTCGATTCGTGGACCGACCCCCTCGCGTAGCCATCGAGTCGCTGCGCTATGTGCCCCATGGCGGACGCCTTCCCGTCGAAGCCCTGAGTGGAGGCCGTCGTGAACCCGTCCTCCCAGCCGGCATCCGCCAGGTCGAGATCCGCTACACCGCGTTCGACTTCACCTCGCCCGATCGACACCGGTTTCGCGTGCGCCTGGGTGAGGACCCCGCGGCGTGGCAGGATGTGGGAAATGACCGCTCGGTGGTGTTCTTTGAGATGCCACCCGGCCGGCATCGGGTGCAGGTCATCGCCGCCGGGAGCGATGGAACCTGGAATCTCGAGGGAACCGAACTCGGATTCGTGGTCAGTCCATACCTGTGGCAAACGCTTTGGTTCCGCACCTCGGCCGCTCTCGTCGTGCTCGCCGGAGCCGGCGCCACCGGCTGGCTCGCCTCCACCAGGCGACTGCGACAGTTGAAGGTTCAGGATGCCCTGCGCCGCATGGCCACCTCACTGACGGAGGGCCTGAACCCACGCACCCTCGGACAACGCGTCGCGGAAACCAGCCGCGCGCTGTTTCATCACGACTCGTTCTTCCTCGTGCTCGTGGACCGCGCCGGCGCGGTGAAACTCTGTGCCTATTTCGAGGATACGGACCTCGACCAGGCCACGCCGGTCGAAATGACCGAGGGGATCCGCTCCCTGAGCGCTCCGCTCGCCCGGGTCCTCGATGGCGAACCTCTGCTCATCAACCGCGCGCAGGGCGGCCAGGATCCCACGCTGAAAACCCTCGTCGCCCAAGGCTTCCGCCACCGTCGCACCGCCTCGCTGATGTTCGCCCCCATCCGCTGGGAAGATCAGACCGTGGGCGTGATCTCGGTGCAGAGCTATTCGGAGAATCGTTACCACGCGTCCGACCTGCATCAGCTGGAGACCCTGGCCGCCCACTGCGGCGCCGCCATCGCCCGCATGGAGGCCGAGGAACATCGACGTGAGAACGAGGAACGGCTGCGACTGGCCATGGAAACCGTGCGCATGGGGACCTGGGAAATCGACCTCGCACGCTCCACCCTCGTCGCGTCCCCCGAAGCCGAAGCCGTCTACGGCTATCCACCCGGCACCATGTCCGGAAATCAGGACCAACTCTGGACGCGTGCCTCGGCCGCAGATGCCGCTGCCCTCCAACTCCAGCTCCAGACGGTTCATGACGGGAACAGTGCCGGTCTGGACGCCGTCCACCGGATCGAAGTCGATGGAGTCGAGCGCTGGCTGGAAGTGCGGGCGCGGGTGCATGGCTCACGCAGTACCGGTTCCTCCCCGCGCCTCGTTGGCGTCACCGCCGACATCACCGCCCGGCGCCAGGCGGAACGCTCCCGCGAACGCCTCGAGGAACAACTCCGACAGTCCCAGAAGCAAGAGGCCATCGGCACCCTCGCGGGCGGAATCGCACACGATTTCAACAACCTGCTCGCAGTGATCCTCGGCAACGTCGAAGCCGCCCGCCATGAAACCTCGGACTCGCACCCGGCCCGCGCGTCCCTGGCGGAAATCGAGCGCTCCGGCCTGCGCGCACGCGATCTGGTGCGACGCATCCTCGCCTTCAGCCGGCCGCAGGAGCAGCAGCGAATCCCCCTGCACCTGGGCTCCGTGGTGGAGGAGGTCGCCCGACTCCTGCGCTCCACTCTTCCCGCCGCCGTCGAAATCCACACCGGGATCGACGCGGAAACACCCTGGGTCCTGGCCGATGCCTCCCAGATCCATCAGGTCCTGCTCAACCTGGGCACCAATGCCTGGCACGCCCTCGAAGGACGCGGCGGCTGCCTCCGGCTCAACCTGAAACCCGCGCTGCTCGATGCCGCCGCCGTGGAATCCCTGCCGGCCCTGGCCCCCGGCCGTTACGCCCTCCTGGAAGTCCAGGACGACGGCCATGGCATGTCGGCCGAAATCATCACGCGGATCTTCGACCCTTTCTTCACCACCAAACCCCCAGGCCAGGGAACCGGCCTGGGCCTCGCCGTCGCTCAGGCCATCGTCAAATCCCACCAGGGCGCCATCGCCGTCGACAGCCAGATCGGTCGCGGCACCACCTTTCGCGTCTACCTCCCACAAACCCAGATCGCCACTCCCCCGCCTCCACCCCCCGCCGCCCCCTCAACCATCCCCCCCTCGCGAACCGGCGCCCGCATTCTCTTCGTCGACGACGAGGAAGGACTCGTCCGCCTCGGACGCCGCATTCTGGAACGCGCCGGCTACCAGGTCGAAGCCCACAGCCACGCCCACCGCGCCCTGGAACTCTTCCGCGCCGCACCCGACACCTTCGATGCCGTGGTCACCGATCTGTCCATGCCCGGAATCTCCGGACTCGAGCTCGCCCGCGAAATCCTGCGCCTGCGACCCCACCTCCCGATCATTCTCACCTCGGGAAACCTCTCCCTGCCGGAAAGCGCCGAGGCCCGCGCCCTCGGCATCCGCGAGGTCCTGGCCAAACCCTACTCCGCTGCTGAACTTCTCCCCCAACTCACCGCTTTGGTGTCCAACGTCCAACCAGACAGGCCCCGCGCCTGATCAGGGCCGCGCCGGCGCCTTGAGCGGAGGCAGAAGACCATAGGCCAGGGTGTACACCTCACGCAGGCCATGCGGCTTTCCGCGGCCACGCGAATCATCAATGGTGCGCGCGATGGAGATGCCGTAGCCGGGAAACGCGATCAGGATCTCCCCAATCTCGCCGTCATGCGCGAGGAGCTTCCGGTCGTCCAGGTTCACGAAGACCGGCACCATGGCCCGACCGGCCGCCGCACTGACTTGCTCGAGTTCCCCCGTCGACATCACCGCCTTGAGCGCCTCTCCCAACTCGCGCGCACGCTTGAACTCGCGATCGCCGAACGGGCGCACCTTGGCCACCAGCGCCGGATCCAGCCCCCCCTTCTCCAGCAGTTCCACCGTCGATTTCGGTACTGCCACCCGGCCATCGAGATCGAGGCAGAACATCGCGAGTCCGTACGGCAACCCGCTGTCCACCGTCAGCAAGGAGGCCTGACTCGCCACCGCCAGCCATCGCTCGGAAAGGATCCCCTGACCGCGCCACCGCCCCTTGTCCGCCAACATCGTCCCCACCTTGACCAGGTCGCTGACCTTCAGTTGGAGACCGTCCATGGCCCAGGTGTGACCCGCCTTGTCGTGGCGAAACTTGTAATCCTTGATGCCGAGCGGCCCGAACACATGCTTCACCAAGTACTCCTCCATCGATTGCCCCGTCACCTTGCGCACAATCCCGGAGGCGAGGTTGATCGCACGGTTGTTGTACCGGAACACCTCCCCCGGCGTGGACACCATCTCGGACTCCAAAGCGAACCGGACGAAATCCTTCTGCGGATAGATATCCCCGGATCCCTGAGTGGTCAGGATCCCCGACGTGTGCTGAAGCAAATGTCGAACCGTGATGCGGCTCTTCAGCGGATCCGCCGCCACCTCGGGGTAGTAGGTGGCAATGGGTTCCTCAATGGACGGGATGAGACCCTGGTCGACCGCCAGGCCGATGGCTATTCCGGTGAAGACCTTGGTCACCGAATACATCGGGATCAGCCGGTCGCGGGTGCCAAACAAGGACTCGCGGACGGGGATGCCGTGTTCATGCACGTACAGCCCGTTGCTGCGTTGCGCCTCGGCCTCGTTGAAGAGCCGGGCCAGGGCCTGCGCCGGGTCCATCGTGCCCGCCGCGCCGCAGGCTTCAACCGCCGCCAACAGAAGCCAAGCCCGCCACCAGGCCACCACGATCTTCAAGGGACGCATCCCCGCATGCTTCGAAGCCGGCGAAGCCCATGTCAACCTATGCCCGCACTCATCTGCTCCAGGTCCCATTCGTCCCGCCCCGACCCAGCGCAATCCGCGCGCGCCGACCCGGGCGCGGCACTCGTAGACCGCGTTCCTCCTCCATGCCTCTCCCAAGGCCGGTCTCTAAGGTCTGGTCGAACGGGCGGGGACGAGGTCGGCGAGAAGTCGGGCGACCGCCAGTTCCTTGGCCTTGGCCTCCACCTCCACGGTGAGCGGCCAACCCCTCCACTCGCTCGGGAAATCCGCGGCGTCGATGTAGTCGTGGTGCCGCTCCGGCTTCGGCCCGCTCCAACCTTCGAGCGGACTGGAGAGGTGAAACAAAGGCTCG
>JADLFD010000517.1 GCA_020845805.1 Verrucomicrobiales bacterium
CATCGAAGGACCAACCCTCAATCCATTGACACCATGAAAATCAAACCGACCAAGTCCGGTAACGTGGTGATGGAGATGCAGCGTTCCGACGATTCCCTCCTCGCCGCCGCCTCCGGCAACACCGATCTGGCGCGCATCGAGCGGATCCTCGTCCCGGTGGATTTCTCGGAGAACTCGCGCAAAGCCATCGCCTATGCCGCCGCCTTCGCGCGGTTGGTGAACGCCAAGATCACGTTCCTGCACGTGATCCAGGTGAACTACGCCTACGGGGAATTCGGCGCCATCGACTTCAACGCCCTGGAACGCGAGATGCGCGGCGGTGCCGAGAAGGAATTGAACGGACTGCTCGCGAGCGCCAAGGCGCAGGGCCTCAATGCCGACGCCGTGGTGCGCGAGGGCAGCCCCGCGAAGGTGATCGCCGATGTGGCGCGGGAACTGGCCACCGACCTGCTCGTGGTGACCACCCACGGTTACACCGGCCTCAAGCACGTGCTGATGGGCAGCATCGCCGAGGCGGTCGTGCGGTATGCCCCCTGCCCCGTCCTGGTGGTGCGCCAGCAGGAGCACGACTTCGTGCGCCCCGTGCCACCCCCCGCCTGACCCGCGCCACGCCCGGGACGGGGGCTCGCGGCTCAGAACGTGTCGGGCTCGATGTGCACCGTGACGTCGACGATGCGGCGGCCCGCCCCGATCAGGCGGTCCTTGACCGCGTGCGCGATCTCGTGACCGCGCCGCACACTCAACGAGCCGTCCACCACCACGTGGATGTCCATGCTCAACTCCAGGCCGGACTTGCGGATGCGGCATTTCTCGATGGCGAGCACGCCCGGCACGGAGGCGGCCAACTCACGCACGTCCGCCACCATCCCTGGGGAGGCGGAGGCATCCATCAGATCGTTGGCGGAGTCGTACAGGAGTCTCACTCCGTTGAATGTGATCACGCCACAGGCCACCAGCGCCGCCCAGTCGTCCGCGGTCTCGTAGCCAGGCCCACCCACCAGCGCGACGCCAATGCCGATGAACGCCGCGCCAGAGGTCAGGGCGTCCGAACGATGGTGCCATCCGTCCCCACGCACCGCGGTGCTGTCCACGTGCTGCCCCACCGCCAGCACGCGTCGCGACAGGTACTCCTTCACCACGATCACCGCGGCGAGCACGGCCAGGGTGAACGAGGCGGGCATCTCATGCGGACTCCGGATCTCCTGAACACTGGTCCAGGCGATCCAGGCCCCGGCCAGCAGGAGCAGTGAGGACACCACCACGCCCGCCAGGGGCTCGGCCTTGCCGTGGCCGAAAGGGTGGTTCGAGTCCGGTGGCAGCGAGGAGATGTGCAATCCACTCATCACCACCAGCGAACTCAGGATGTCCGCCGCCGATTCCACGCCATCGGCCACCAGGGCATGCGAGTGCCCCACGACGCCGCTCACGATCTTCACGATGGCCAGCAGGACGTTGACGAGCACTCCGGCCAGAGCGGCGCGGATGCCCAACTGATGCGGACTCAGGCTGGGGGAGGATGGCATCGGGGAGAGGGACGCGCGCGCTGGCTCCGACCTCGGCACCCGGCGCCTCAGGCGCCACGTGCCACGGGAAACGCCGGGTCCAAGCTAGGGATGCACCCGCACGCCGGTCTTCTTGAGGGACTCCAGTTGCGTGCGCCGGGCCTGCGAGCCCAGCGGATTGCCCTCGAGGTACACGTTCAGAAACGGCGCGAACCGTTGCTCGGTGTCCGCCTTGACCCAGGCCAGCAGCGGCGTGAGATCCTGGATCTTGTTGCGCTCGAGAAACAGGTACTGCAACCGATCGAGACCCGAGAGCCACGAGAGATCCGCGATGCGGTTGCCGGACAGCGACAGGCTGGACACGCCGCGCCAGCGCGACAGGCCGTCCAGTTTCCGGATCCGGTTTCGTTCCAGGTAGACGGACGACAGCCGCGGCAGGCCGAGCAGCGGGGTGATGTCCTCGATACGATTCCCGCCCAGGTAGAGCGCCGCCAGATTGGTCAACCCGGCCAGCGCGCGAACGTCCGCCACCCGGTTGTCAGCCAACTGCAGATACTGCAGCGCGGGAACGTGGCGCAGCGCCTCGACGTTTTCCACGCGGTTGCTCTGCACATCGAGGTACTGCAGCCGCGCCAACCCGGAGAGCGGCGAAAGATCGGTGATGCGATTCCCGGTCAGCTCGATCATCGCGAGGTTTCGGCATTTCTCCAACCCGACCAGGCTGCCGATCTCGCGGTGACGCGCGTCCACCGTCGAGACCTGGATCACGTCCGCCTCCACCAGCGGCTCGCGGCTGTCGCGCTTGGCAAAGACCTGGGCGCGGACGGCGTCCTCGAGATGCGGATCGGGAAAGAGCGTTCCATCGAGGGCGACCGCGGGAGCAAGGGCGGCCCACAGGCCGGCAACGACGGCCAGCGCGGGCCAGAAGGAGCCGGTGCCCGCGCGCGGAAGGGATCGGGGTTGCATGCCCGCCCTTTGTGGCAAAGGGAGGGCCGGGTCGCAAACCGATTATCCGTCAGACCGAGACGAGCCAGTCGAGAATCCCCTTCTGCACGTGCAGACGGTTCTCGGCCTGGGTGAAGATCGTGTCGGCATGCGCCTCGAAGGTCGCTTCGTCGATCTCCTTGCCGCGGTAAGCGGGCAGGCAATGCATGACCAGGGCGCCGGGTTTCGCCGCCTGCACCACCGCCGCATTGATCTGGTAGGCGCCCAACTCACGCAGGCGAGCCTCCGCCTCGGCTTCACGCCCCATGGACACCCAGACGTCCGTGTACAACAGATCCGCACCCGCGGCCGCCTTGAGCGGGTCCGCCTCGCACACCACCCGGCCGCCCGCGCGCGCGAGCAGTTCGGCGGGCGGCTGGTACGCCGGCGGCGCTGCGATGCGAAGCTCGAATCCCAGCTTCGCCGCCGCCCAGATCCAGCTCGCCGGCACGTTGCACGCCCCGTCCCCCACGAACGTCACCACCTTGCCCGTGATCGGCCCGCGGCGTTCCTCAAAGGTGTAGATGTCGGTCAGGATCTGACACGGATGCTCCTCGTCAGTCAGCGCGTTGACGGTGGGAATGCCGGAGAACCGCGCGAACTCGTCCACGTCCGCCTGCGCATAGGTCCGGATCACGGCGCCGTGCACCATGCGACCCAAAACCCGCGCGGTGTCGCGAATCGGCTCGCCGCGGCCCAACTGGATGTCGCCCGCATTGAGGAACAGCGGGCGCCCGCCCAATTCGTGGATGCCCACCTCGAAACTCACGCGCGTGCGCGTCGAGGATTTGGAGAAGATCATGGCCCACGTCTGGCCCGAAAGCGGACGCGCGTGGTCCGCACGTCGGGACTTGAACGCGGAAACCCGCTTCAGGATCGCGTGCATGTCCGCCGCGGACAGGTGCTCAAGGCTCAACAAGTGCTTCATGCTGTTCCAACACTCCCCGCCACGCACCACCGACGCGCGCGGCGAAACCGTGCTCACTAGCTTATCTGTCCACCCGAGGTCACGAACGAATTCACCCCTCGACGCTCGATCTGCGCCGCGGACTCCGGCAGGATCCACTCCTCACATTCATTGCATCGACCATGAATCGTCCTCCTGTACCCCGATTGTCCGCGCTCGTCGCCAGCCTCACCCTCGCGCTCACCACGCTTGTCGCCTCCCGTGCGACCGCGGCCTCGCCCATCCCGGATGAGAACCGCGTCAACGGGTTCGCCATCGGACTCCAATCCTACACCTTCAACCGCTTCACCGCCTTCGAGGCCATCGAGAAGACCGCCTCCGCCGGCGCCAAGGTGATCGAGTTCTACCCCGGACAACGCCTGAGCAAGGAGGACGGGGACATGAAGGTCGACCACAATGCCGCCAACGTGGACGCAGTGGTCGAGAAGCTGAAGGCCAAGCTCGCAAAACACGGCATCCGCGCCGTGAACTACGGCGTGGTCGGGGTCTCCAAGGTCGAGGCCGAAGCGCGCAAGGTGTTCGATTTCGCGCGCAAACTCGGGCTCTACGCGATCACCACCGAGTCGGCCGACGCGGTGGCCACGCTCGAGGCGCTGGCCGTCGAGTACGACATCTGCGTCGCCTTCCACAACCACCCCGGCAGCCTCGACAAACCCGGGTACAAGGTCTGGAACCCGCTCTATATCGCCGGCCTGGTCGAGGGCCGTGACGCGCGGATCGGCGCCTGCGCCGACGTGGGGCACTGGACGCGTTCCGGCATCAAGCCGGTGGACGCCTTGCGCATTCTCAAGGGCCGCATCATCAGCGCGCACCTCAAGGACCTCACCGAGTTCGGAGTGCCCAGCGCCCACGACGTCCCCTTCGGCCAGGGCAAATGCAACATCGGCGACGTGCTCACCGAACTGCGCGCCCAAGGCATGAAGGGCAACCTGTCGATCGAGTACGAATACAACTGGGACAACAGCCTCCCCGAAGTCACGCAGTGCGTGGCCTTCGTGCGCGACTTCGCGAAGTAAGACAACCCAGGGTGCGGCGTTGCCCTCCAGCTGACGCCGCATCCGGTCCACGGCGGCCCGCCCCGCGAGCGCACGGTGCGCACGACCGTCGGTACTTCCCCGGAGCCGAGCCGGTTTGACTCGCGCCCGCGTTCAGCGCTCAGCGCTCAGGGTTTAGCGTTCGCGACTCACCTTGGACAACTCGGGCCACAGGTGCGCCGACATGCGCATCCCACGGTCGAAGATGGAAAGGCTGAACGATTCGTTCGGCGAATGCGCATTCGCGTCGGGCAACGCCAGGCCGATCAGCAGGGCGTCCGCGCCCAGGATGCGTTGGCAATCGGTGACGATGGGGATCGAGCCCCCTTCCCGCAGGAGCACGGGCTCGCATTGAAACGCCGAGCGCACCGCGCGCAGCGACGCCTGGGCGAACGCGGATTTTGGGTCCAGCATGTAGGGCGCTCCGCCGTGACCGCCCTTCACTTCCAGGCGGACCGTGGGGGGACACACCTTCTTCAAGTGCCGGGTGACGAGCTGGGCGACGCGTGACGGATCCTGATTCGCCACCAGCCGGAACGTCAGTTTCGCGCTGGCCCAAGACGGGATGATGGTCTTGCTGCCCTCGCCCTGGTAGCCGCTGGTCAGGCCGTTGATCTCGCAGGTCGGCCGCGCGCTGCGCTGTTCGACGAACGTATAACCGGCTTCGCCAAACAACTGCTTCACTCCGAGGAACCGGCGTTCCTGGCGCTCGGTGAACGGGAGCCGTTTCATCTGGCGGCGTTCGTAGGCTCCGATGGGCACCACGTCGTCGTAGAAGCCCGGGATGGTGATGCGCCCCTTGGCGTCGCGCAGGGAGGCCAGCATCTGGCACAGCACCATCGCCGGGTTGTCCACACAGCCGCCGAAGATCCCGGAGTGCAGATCGCGACTCGGTCCGCGCACCACCACCTCCAACGCGCAGATCCCGCGCAGCGCGTAGGTCAGCGCCGGATGCTCGCGCCCCGGGATCCCGGTGTCCGAAATCACGATGGCTTCGCAGCGCAGGTCGGCCTTCCGATCGCGGAGGAACCGTCCGAGGTGCGTGCTGCCCACCTCTTCCTCCCCTTCCACCACGAAGGTCAGGTCGCAGGGCAGCTCGGTGCCGGTGGCGAAATAAGCCTCCACGGCGTTGAGATGCGCCATATGCTGGCCCTTGTTGTCGCTGGAACCGCGCGCGAACAGGAGGTCCCCCCGGATGCTGGGCTCAAAGGGCGGGGAGTCCCAGAGGTCGAGCGGATCGGGCGGTTGCACGTCGTAGTGGCCGTAAACGACGAAGTGCGGCTTGCGCTGCCGGCGGTCGCGCGGGGTGCGCGCCACCACCACGGGGTTCCCGCCGGTCGTGCACAACTCGGTTTTCAGGCCGATGGCGCGACACCGTTCCACCAGCCAGCGCGCGCACGCGCGCATATCCGGCGCATGCGCCGGCTGGGCGGAGATGGAAGGGAAGCGGAGGTAGTCGCAGAGTTCCTGGATGAACCGGGATCGATGCTCGGTGAGGTAACGTTCAACGGGGGTCATGCTTGGCCTGGGAAGGGTCACTGGGGTTTCTTCGGCTCCAGCACGCCTTTGAGGAGGTCACCCAACGGATTGGGCTTGGCCGCCGGGGCGTTCGACGCGCCGGCCGGCGCGGCGGCGTTGGAGTTCGCGTTGGTGGACGCCCCGGTTTTGGCGCCGCCGCCCAGCAGGTTGCCCAGTCCTTGAATCAGCTGGCCCGCGGCGTTGGTGCCGCCCTTGGACACGCCTCCGATCAGATCCGCCACGCCGCCCACCGTGGAGCCGGCTTGTCCGCCCAGGATTCCGGCCAACCCCTTCGCCGCCATGAGCGCCGCGCGGGTCTTGTCCACCTCGGGCACCGGGGCGCCCAGCGTGCCCTTGAGCGAGGCGAGAGCGGGAAGCGGCACGTAAACCTGGTTGGTGGGCGTGTTGGTGCCCACCAGCCGCGCGCGCAACGCGAGATCGCGCCGCAGCGAGATGTTCACCGGGAAGTTCAAGGGAGACTGCATCAGATCGGTCGCGATCGGAATGACGCCGCTCGTGCCGGCAAGCATGGACTCGCTGCGCGCACTGGCGTCGGTCAGTTCGATCTTCCCGTCGCCCATTTTCGCCTTGGCCACGATGTCCATGATCGGGCGATCATGCAGTTCGCGGATGTTGAGGGTGGTGGCCAGCACGCGCGTGAGCACGCTCAGCACGCCCTTCTGCTGCGCGCCATCCAGCAGCTTCAAGTTGGCGTTGGTGACGTTGAAGCTCACCGCCCCGGCCAGGGACTTCTGCAGACTGGTCCCGGTCACCCCCGCGCCTTTCACGTCCAGCGAGGTGTTCATCGCGCCTTCGATGCGATCCTTCAGCGACGGCGCAAAGGAATTGGCGAAAGGCCGGACGGGCACGTGGTCCGCCGTGGCCTTCAGGTTGTAGATGTACCCGGGCACACTGAGATCGAGCTTGGCCCCCGCCTTGATCGGCGCGCCGTTGAGGCTCAACTCCAGAGGCTCCAGTTCCACGGTGCTGTGCGTGACGCGCAACGAGGCCACCCAGTTCTCCGCCGCAATCTCGCGCAGGAAGAACTTCCCGATGCGCGCGTCGAAGGTGAGGTTCTCCACCGGCAGCCGGATGGCATCCGGTTCACGCTGCGGACCGGTCGCGGGGGCCGGAGTCGCGGGCGGAGGGGTCGTCGCGCCAGCCGGTTTGGGCGCCCCGGCGAAGAGGTCGAAATAGGGCGTCACATCCACCGACTCGGCGGTCAGCTTGAATGCGCCCTTCAGGGCGTTGGTCTTGGAGAAATCCAGATCGCCCGCGACCTGGATCTGATTCTTGGCCCGGTCGGTGGGCGTGAGCCGCAG
>JADLFD010000518.1 GCA_020845805.1 Verrucomicrobiales bacterium
ATTGAGACCGCGCTTCGCGAGAGCGACTTCTTCATCCTGCTCGCCTCGCCCGGCGCCGCCGACTCGCGCTGGGTGGCCCAGGAGCTCGAGTGGTGGCGACAACACCGGTCCGCCGATCACTTGCTCCTGGTTCTCACTGGCGGGGAGTTCGCTTGGGATCGCGATCGAGGGGACGTGGACTGGAGCCGCACCACCGCGCTGCCCCGCGAACTCTCAGGCTTCTTTCCCAGCGAGCCGTTGTTCCTCGACCTGCGCTGGGCAGACCGCTCCTCGGAGCTCTCGCTGCGAAACCCGGTGTTCGCCAACGCCGTGGCGCGGCTCGCCGCCCCCCTCCATGGCCTGCCCCTCGATGACTTGATCAGCGAGGAGATCCGCCAGCAACGCCACCGGGTGCGCGGTTTGGCGGGAGCGCTGATTGCCCTCAGCATTCTCAGCGCAGCCGCTCTGTTCGCGGTGTTTCAGGGAAACCGCGCCTGGCAGCTCTCCCACCGGCTCGCGACACGCGAGGAGTCCAATGACGCCGTCCTGCGCAACCAAGCCCTCGCTCGTCACCTCGCCGCCGAATCGCAACGTGCGCGCGCCACCAATCAGGACCTCGCCCTTCTTCTCGCCCGCGAAGCGCTGACCGCCTCTGCCCTTCCCGAGTCGGAAAGCGCGGCGCGCCAGGCGTTGTCCGGCAACTCCGAAATCCTGCTCCGTCTCCCCGGGTCCCGCGATCAGGGTTCCTACGCGCAGTTCAGCCCCGACGGGTCCCGCGTCTTGTCCTGGGGCGATGCCACCGCTCGCCTTCTGGATTCGGCCACCGGACAACCGGTCGTCGAAATACGTGGCCACAAGGAGGAAATCCTGGATGCCGCGTTCTACGACGAAGGACGCTCGGTGGTCACCGCCGCGGAGGACGGAACTGTCCGGCTCTGGGATCCCAGCCAAGGTACGGAACGCTTGCAGGTGGAACATCCGGGCGTCACCTCGGCGCAGGTTGGCCTCCACGGCACGCGACTTCTCACCCTGGCGGCCGGTGGAGATGCGTTGCTCTGGGACACCACGTCCCGGAAGCAACTGGCAGTGCTTCCCCTCGCCGATTCCAGCATTTTTGCCGATCTCCTGGCCTCGTTCCCCACCACGGGCGATCGACTCGCCCTGGTCACGCGGCGCGGCCCCGTGCTTGTGGACGCCCCGACCGGCACCACGCGGATTGAGTTGCCGGGTCATCCAGGCGGTACCCGAAGCATCGCGTTCAGTCCCGACGCACAGTGGGTGGTCACCACGGGAAATGACCATGCGGTGCGACTGTGGCAGGCCGCCACCGGCCAACCGGGGCGCGTCGTGAATCCCGACCCGGAGGCAGGCACCGAACTGCGCGAAGCTCGCTTCAGTCCCGACGGCACACGGCTCGCCATCCGAACCAGCCAACCTTCCGTCGTCCTTTGGGATCTGGCCCACGACCGTGTCGTCGCACGCTTGGCACTCGACGCCGAGTCCGGGTCCCCAGCCCGGTTTGCCTTCAGCCCGAACAGCCGCTGCCTGATCACCGCTGGATCGGACACCGACACCGCCGAACTTTGGGAGGTGTCCACCGGATCTCGACTCGCGCAACTGACCGGCGGCGAGGGTGTGATTCGGACCCTGAGTTTCGCACCCGACTCCCAGCGAGTCGTGATTGGGAGTCTGTTTGCTCCAGCCCGTGTTTACGCGTGCGTGGCCTGCGGCGATGCAGGTCAGCTCCTCGACGCAGCAAGGCAGCGGGTACCGCGCGCCCTGACCCCGGAGGAGCGGGCGAAGTACCAGCCGCCGTCTCGGGATCCACGCTGAGCGCGCCCCGTCACGAGCGCCGCTAGCATCCGTCCCGACCTGCGCACCCGATCGCGCACTTGCCCCTGCGACCAGGCCCACACCCAGGCATGGTCATGGGCATGGGATTGGTGCCAGGTTGCGAATCAGTAGGAGCCGCTGATCGCCAACTGCAGATACGGAGCGCCTTGGCCGTCGAGCTCCACGTCGGCGTCCTCGAAGTTGAACTCGCGATCCCCGGCCCAGCCTCCGTCGAGCGCCACCACGAACGAGCGCGAGATCGACCAGCGCACGCCGGCCCCCACACGCCACTCGTTGTAGCTCAGGTCCTCGTCGTTCAAGGCCGGGCGCCCCAACTCGCTGCCGAAGTTCTTCCCGACCCGATACGCGGTGCGCACCAACTCGGCGCCGGCAAACACCGTGACCGCATCGCTCGCGGCGTACTCGACGCGCGGCGAGGGGTAAACGGCCAGCAGCGTCCACTTATCGGCAAAACCCCAGCGGGCCCCCAACGCGGGGATGACCGGCACATCCCGACGCAGGTTGAGGCTGAGGCCGCCGATCAGATCGAGGTTTTCGCGCACGGACCAGAAGGCGAGCGCCAGCAGTGGAGCATTGAAGTCGCCACCATCGACGTCCTCCAAATCGCTGTAGAGCCCGGGGCTCACCAGCGTTTGCAGGCGCCATCGGTCCGCGAACCGCCATGAGTTCCCCACCCGCAGCGAAGTTTCGTAGAGCCCATCGGGAATCGGCGCCGCGTCAGGGGCATCGAACCAAGTGCCGCGGAGTTCCATGCCCACGATCCACGCATAGCGCTCTGACGTGGGAATGGACACCTGATAGGAAACCTGGGCGGCGGTGGTGGACACATCGCCCAACCCAACCCCCTCCAGCGACACGGAAGAATCGAACACGTGAGAGAATTCCGTGTAGTACCGGCTCCCCGCCTCGCCGCCGGGTTGCACCCCCGCCCGGGTCGCCGGCTGGGCCTGGCTGGTGGTGGACAATGCCGCCGCGGCCAGTGTGGCCCCTAGAACTACCTTCGTTTTCAGAAACATGAAGCCCCATGGCTAGCGCAGGCCGGCGCAGAAGCAAGCCGGCGGGGAACAAAGGCGTCGCGTCGCGA
>JADLFD010000519.1 GCA_020845805.1 Verrucomicrobiales bacterium
CGGCCCGCGCCGGCCTGTTCAATATCCGCCGCGAACTCTGGGAAGGCGGCCCCAAACGCCCCGGCGGCACCGTCTTCGACGGCGTCCTCGTCGATGCCCCCTGCTCCGGGATCGGCACCTGGCAACGAAATCCGCACGCGCGCTGGACCACCACCCCCAAGGACGTCGAGGAACTCGCCGTGCGCCAGATCGACCTCCTCACCGCCGCCGCGCGCGGGGTGAAACCCGGCGGACGCCTCGTCTACTCGGTGTGCACCCTCAGCCGCGCCGAAACCACCGGAGTCGCCGCCGCCTTCGAAAAGGCCTGCCCGGACTTCGAACCTTTACCCGCCTCCCTTCACCCCGGCCCCCGCGACGCCGCCATCCCCGCCCACCACGTCTGGCTCCGCCCGGAGCACCAGGGCGGCAACGGAATGTTCGTGGCCCTCTGGCGACGCACCCTACGCCCGCCTTCCTCCGCCCCCGCCCCCGCCGCCCCTGCGACAGAGCCATTGCCGACACCAACGCCAACGCCGACGGCAGAGCCCGCGCCGTAGACCTTCCCGGTCGCTGCGGACCGACGCCCCGTTTCAGAGAGCCCGCCCCACGCGCAGCACGTCCAGGAACGCGCGCGCCGGGGGCAGTAGATCCTGCTCCCGCCATACCGCGACCAGATCCACCGTGCGCCGTGGCCACAACGCCACAAACTCCATATCCCGCCCCGCCCCCAGCGCGGCCACACTCTCGGGAATGATCCCCACCCCCGCCCCCGACTCCACATAGCTCAGCACCGTGCCGATCACACTCGGGGTGTACGCCCAGCGCGGACTGAACCGCGCCGCGAGACACGCCGCCAGGATCGCATCGTGCAATCCCACCCCCTCCCGGCGAGCGAGCACAATCAGCGGCTCGTCGCGCAGCAACCCCCAGCCCGGACGAGCCCGCTGCCGCAGGGGATGCTCCGAGGTCACCATGGCACCCAGGGTCTCGCGCCGTAATAACATCGTCTTCAATCCCAACGATTCGAGCGCCATCACCGGCCGGGTCAGCCCGATATCCAGCCGCCCCCGCGCGGTCATCTCCCACACACGCTCGGGCGTGCGCTCCTCCAACAGCACCGAAACCCGCGGGTTCCGCTTCCGAAACTCGCGCAACACCGGACCGAGAAACGGCTGCGTGGGCGGGCCGATATATCCCAACCGCAACTCCCCCTCCTCGCCCGCGTCCGTGCGCTGCACCTGCCGGGTCAATTCATCCAGCCTCCCCAGCAACACCCCAATCCCCGCCAGCAACACTGCCCCCGCCGCCGTCAACGCCACCGTCCGCCGGTTTCGCTGCAAAAGGCGCACGCCCCATTCCTCCTCCAACTCCTTCACCGCCCGACTCAACGCCGGCTGCGCGACACGGATCCGCCGCGCCGCCTTGGAGTAGCTCAACTCCTCGGCCACCGCCTGGAAGTACCGAAAATGCCGGAGATCCATGCGCCCACACTGATAGCGGCCCGGCATCACTGCTAGATCGAATCATCATTTCCGCGAAGACTGGGTTTCACTCCATGGTGGCCAAGGTCCGTCTCCGTCCATCCCATCGCCATGTCCGCCCCGGAACTCTCCGTCGCCTTCTTCCTCCAGATGGCCGTCATCCTCGGCACCTGCCGCCTCGTCGGACTCGCCGCCCGCCGCATCGGCCAACCCCAGGTGGTCGGCGAAATGATCGCCGGAGTGCTCCTCGGCCCCTCCCTGCTCGGCCTCTTCCTGCCGGAACTTCAGGCAGCCCTCTTCCCCAAGGACTCCCTCAAGGTCCTCTACGTCGGCGCCCAACTCGGCGTGGGCCTGTACATGTTCCTCGTCGGCACCGAATTCCGCGTCGATCACTTCCTCACCCGCGCCCACTCCGCCGCGGTGGTCTCCATCGCCGGCATGGCCGTGCCCTTCCTCATGGCCGTGCTCCTCGCGCCCTGGCTCATGAAGGTGCCCGGCCTGTTCGCCCCCACCATCACGCGCTTCGAATCCAGCCTCTTCCTCGGTGCCGCCATTGCCATCACCGCCTTCCCCATGCTCGCGCGCATCATCTACGAACGCGGGCTCACGGGCACCGCCCTCGGCACCCTCGCCCTCGCCGCCGGCGCCATCGATGACGCCGCCGCCTGGGGCGTGCTCGCCATCGTGCTCGCCTCCTTCGGTGGGGGCGCCGGAGTGGCCCTGACCGCCATCGGCGGCGCCCTCGTCTACGCCGTCCTCATCGTCACCGTCGGTCGACGGCTCCTCGCCCACCTCGGCCGCCTCGCTGACCGCACGGAAACCCTCAGCCCCTCGCTCCTCGGCGCAGTCCTGGCCATCTTCTGCCTCGCCGCCTGGGCCATGGACGCCGTGGGCATGCACGCCGTCTTCGGCGGCTTCCTGCTCGGCGTCGCCATGCCCCGCGGCCGCCTCACCGAGGAACTCCAGCGACAGCTCACCCCCGTGGCCGTCGTGCTCCTGCTCCCGATGTTCTTCACCTTCTCGGGCCTCAACACGCGTCTGGATCTCGTGGACAACCTCCAGATGGTCCTCCTCGCCCTCGTGGTCCTCGTGGTGTCCATCACCGCCAAGGGCGCCGCCTGCTGGGGCGCCGCACGCCTCACCGGCGCCGATAACCGCACCGCCCTCGCCGTCGGCACCCTCATGAATGCCCGCGGGCTGATGGAACTCATCATCATCAACATCGGGCTGCAAAAGGGCGTCATCCTCCCCGCCCTGTTCTCCATCATGGTGGTCATGGCCATCGTCACCACGCTCATGGCCTCCCCCCTCTTCGAGTTCGTCTACGGACGCCACGCGCGCCGCGATGCTAAAACTCCCCTCCCCAGCCCTTCCCCGGCCTCTTCCCTCGACTGACCCCCCCCGCCGCCCCACCCACCCCCGGCCTTGCCCAGCCCCCGGCGGCACGCCCAGTCTCCGGTCGCACCATGTCGACTCCCCGATCGTGGATGGCTCGCACCCTGGGCCCGACCCTGCACTCGATCCTGAGACTCGGGCTCGCACTCGGACTGCTCCTCGTGCCCTCGGCCTCGGCCTCGGCCATCGCTCCCGCCGCGCGCCCCAACTTTCTGGTCCTCCTCGCCGACGACCAACGCGCCGACACCATCCACGCCTGGGGCAACCGGCACATCGACACCCCGCACCTCGACCGCCTCGCGCACCAGGGATTCTCGTTTCGCGGTAACTACTGCTTCGGCTCCAACAGTGGCGCCGTTTGCATCCCCAGCCGGGCCATGCTCATGAGCGGCCGCAGCTGGTTCTCCCTTCGCTCCGATCTCGGCGGATCCCTCCTGCTGCCCGAACTCCTCGGCCGCCACGGCTACACCACCTTCGCCACCGGGAAATGGCACAACGAACGCGCCTCCTTCCAACGCGCTTTCCAGCAAGGTCGCGCGGTGTTCTTCGGCGGCATGGCCGACCACACCCAGACTCCCATCACCGATTGGGATGGCACCTCGTTCTCCCCCCAACGCGTTGCCTCCCGCTTCTCCTCCGAAACCTTCGCCGATGCGGCCCTCGAGTTCCTGAATCGCCCGGCCTCCCCCCAGCCCTTCTTCTGCTACGTCGCGTTCACCGCGCCGCACGACCCACGAAATCCGCCCGAACCATACCGCCAGCGCTACTACCGCCACCGCCCCCCGTTGCCGCGCAATTTCCTGCCCCAGCACCCCTTCGACCAAGGTTGGACCCGCGGACTTCGCGACGAGAACCTCGCCCCCTACCCGCGCACCCCGGAGGTCATCCGCGATCAACTTGCGGAGTATTACGGCCTCATCACCCACCTGGACGAACAAATCGGCCGGATCCTCAACGCTCTCGAACGCTCGCCTCACGCCACCAATACCTACGTTGTCTTCGCCGCCGACTCCGGCCTCGCCGTCGGCAGCCACGGGCTGCTCGGCAAACAAAGCGTCTACGAACACAGCATGCGCGCCCCGTTGATCCTCGCCGGACCCGGCATCCCGCGCGACCGTAGCACGCAGGCGTTCACCTACCTGCTCGACCTCTTCCCCACCCTCACCGACCTCGCCGGACTCGACGCACCTCCCAATCTCGACGGCACGAGCCTGCGCCCTCTCTGGACCGGCGAACGCCGCGCGGTCCGCGACTCCGTGTTTCTCCCCTTCACCGACACCATGCGCGCCGTGCGCGACGAGCGTTGGAAACTCATCGTCTACCCGCAGATCAACCACCGGCAGCTGTTCGATCTGCGCCGGGATCCCAACGAACAGCGCGATCTCGCCAACGATCCGGCACGCGCAGAGACACTCGAACGCCTCACCAGCCTCATGGCGGAATGGCAGTCGCGCTTCGGTGATCGCCAACCGCTGAGCGTCGACCATCCCAAACTGAAGGCCCTCGACCTTCATGGGTACCAGCGCCAGCCCGATGCCTGGCAACCCGCCTGGATCGTGAAGAAGTATTTCCAGCCGTGACCTGGTCGCCCCACGGCGACCACCCCCACCTTGGACTGCGGTGACGAAGTCACCGCCTTCCCCCCCGCGCGAGCGCGGCCCAACCCAGGGCGCATCCTCATCCACCTCGCGGCCCCCTCCCTCCCTCCCTCGCTCCGTCTCCCAGCCAAGGCGGTGACTGCGTCACCACACTCCCGTGTCGCCTCACGGCGAAACATTCTCGCGCCCAGGACAGATTTCATCGATGGAATTGCCCTCGGCCCCCGTTTCACCGTCGATACCTGGACCCGGCTCCCGCTCGATGAATCCCTTGCGACCACTTATTCGCTTTGCGGCAGGGCTCCGTCCCTCCGACGAGCAATTGATGTGGCGCGTGCGTCAATCGGACGACACCGATGCCTTCGAAGAGCTGGTCGGGCGCTGGCATGCACCGCTGCATGCCCTGGGTACCCGCATGCTGGGGGACGCGACCGCGGCTGAGGACGTCGTGCAAGAGGTGTTTCAGCGTCTGCACCAGCACCGACACCGCTACGAACCCGCCGCCCGTTTCTCGACCTATCTCTGGCGTATCGCCTTGAACCGTTGTCACGACGAACTGCGGCGACGTGCGAGTCGCGCCACCTGGATCACGGATCCTCTCGCGCCCCACGATAACCTCGGAACCCCGGAGGTCACCCCCGCACTCTCACTCGCTTCGCCCACTCCCGGGCCCGATGAAATCGTCGGCAACCACGAGGACTGGGCTCTCGTTCGCCAGGCGTTGCAGGGTCTTTCGCCTCCTCTGCGTGCCACCGTGGTCCTGCGCCATTATCACGACCTCAAACTGCGCGAGATCGCCGAGGTCCTGGAGGTGCCGGAGGGTACGGTCTGCTCCCGCCTCGCCGAAGCCCTAGACCAACTGGCGCGCGTTTTGGGACCCGGCCTCCGCGCCTCGCCCGATGGCCCCGCTTCACCCTCCCATCCCTTCTCTCCTCGGTCCACGCGACCGCTTCCCCGCCCACGCCATGACTGAGCCCCATCTCCACCCTCCCACCGATGAACTCCTTCGCTTCCTGCTTAAGGAGATGCCGTCCAAACAACGCGAGCGCCTCGCAGCCCATCTCGACTGCTGCCCCACGTGCCGGGAACGAGTGGATGGCTGGCGCTCTGCCCGACGCCGCCTCGACCTTTGGCGCCTGCCCGGAGCCCGCCCCGAGATGATGCGCCGCTCGGTTCTCGCTTCGGTTCCCCTGGGCTGGGTCGCGGCCGTGGCCCTGGCCCTGCTAGCGGGCTATCTTGCAGGACGCCCCGTCCATACCCCGTCCCCAAGCGCCATATCACCCGGACATCTTGCTCCCACCGCATTGGCCCCCGAAACGACCGCCACCCTCGCTGAGGAGGTCCAACGCCTGCGTCGCGATCAGGAGTCGCGCTTCCGCCAGCTGCGTCGTGACCTCGAAACCCTCGCCATCACCACCGACGCTGCACTTCGCCAAAACAAACTCGATCTTCTCCAAGTCACGCACTCCACCCGCCCCCCCCACCCACCCACGCCATGAACCCATCCCGGTTCCGCCCTCGATACGCCAGGGGATGCGCCCGCGCCTCCGCCCCCGTCCTTCTCACCTTCCTGCTCTGGGTCGCAGTGACCCACGCCCAAACCTTCGGTCCGGATTCCGACTCTTCAGTGGAGGAGGTGCGCTTCCGCAGCACGGAACCACCGACCGCCGCCGACCGTCATGCGGAACTCCGCGTCATGAGCCAGCTTCTCCAGGACGCCCTGGGTCATCGCGATCACCAGGGACCGGATTATCGCATGGGCATCCCAGTGCTGATGCACGCACCCTCCTCCACAGTTCAAAGCCTCTACCTCGAGGGATTCGGCGCCCTCTTCCTGGCGCGTGTCGACTTCCCCGTGGTCCCCGACGCCCGTGCTGGAACCAGACCGTCTCCAAACTCAACGCCCAGCTCCCCCTGGGAGGCAGCCCGCCAGCGGCTCGAGGGCAACGCCGCCGGGACAGGACCGGCGGGCGAATCCTCTCCCGGCACCTCACCCCAGCGTCTCGATGAAATCCTGGGGCGCCTGATCGAGGCCCTGCGGCAGGCCACCAACATGATCACCCTGGCCAACTCGGATTTCGTCGCGGTTCGCGTGGAAGGCCGCGGCCAGGATGCCTCGGTTCCCATCGCCCCGCCTACCGCTGGACAGACGATGTCAACGACCACGGGCGGCGGTGTCATGGTCAGCTCAGTGAACGGTCAAACAGTCACTCGTACCTTCTCGCTGGGAGACCGCCCGCCGTCCGTGGATCCGTCCACGGGGCGGTTGATCTTCGCGCCACCGCCCCTGCCGCGCGAAGCCCCGGCCCGTAGCACACTCACGCTGCGTGTCAGCAGCGCCGACCTCCGTGCCCTCGGCGCAGGAAAACTCACCGCGGAAGGCTTTGCCTCCCGGGTCGAATCCCAGCGCTACCAACAGTAGCTCCCTCCCTACAACACTCCGTCACGCCCAGCACCAGGTGCCTCTCCAGCCCCCATCGCGCATGAAAACCCGCACCCCACGCCCCAGACGTCGATCCCCTCTCGCGCTCGCCCTCTTCCTGAGCTGCGCCGCGCTTCCCAGCGTCACTCGTAGTGCCCCGCCCCAGACCAATTCAGGGGGAGGAGGAAGCGCAGGGGGCGGCGCGCTCACCATTGGCGCCAGCCGCGAATACCAAACCCTCCAGAGGGTCCTGGATCCCGCGGTTTCCGCAGATCTGGAAATCCCGCCTGCCCAGCGACGCATCCTGGAGGAATCCCAGCGGCGTTGTGACGCCGCGTACCACCAGCTTCAGCAGACCGTGAACCGATTGGAGCGGGCGGGCCCCCTGGCGCCCAATTTCGGACGTGACCTCTCAGCCGCCTACGCTTGCGCTGAGCGCGACATCCAGGCGGCCATGAAACCCGCCCTGGCCTCGATCACCCCCGCCCAGCAAGCCCGCCTGCGGGAAATCGAGTACCAGCATCCCCTCATTCTGGTGAACCCAACGCCCGATCTGGTGGACGCGCTGGGCCTGACTCCTCAGCAGCTCGAGCAAGCCCGCCAAATCAGCAAGGAAGCGCAAGCGGACTCCTGGACCGCGTTGCGCTCCGGATTCCGCCCCCCGAACCCCGTGCGCCGCGAATTCCTCAGCCGTGACGGCTCGGTGCACACCTCCAGCACGTTCTCCAGCGCCGCGGGGAACCTGGACCCCGCCAACGCGAGGGAGGTACAACAACGCATCCACGAGTCCATGGCCCGCGAGGATCGACGCCTGCGTGAGGAGGTCCTCACACCCGATCAGCAACAACGATTGAGAAAACTCCAGGGCAGGCCTCTGAAGCCGTCAGCGCCCTCCGCACCCAGAACAAACTAATCGACGCTAGCCGCAAGCAGGGAGCCCGCGCCTTGGATATGGCGCATGCTCATCATCCTCGCGACCCCCTCCCTCCCTCGCTCCCCCGCTCCGACTCCCAGTCAAGGCGGTGACTTTGTCACCGCACTCCGGGATCGCCGATCCGTTTGCCTTCCTCGAGAGCGCCTCACCGCTGCATCAACGCCCGAGCGTTCTTCGTGATCGCGTGCGTGGCCGGATGATGGATGCGCCGGTCCGCCGTGATCGCATGGAAACGAATGCGGCAGTCCGGAGCGAGGCCGATCAGCTTGAATCCGTAACACCGGACGGCTTCCGCCAACGCAATCTCGGGCACGGCGATGAAGCCCCGGCCTTCGGCCGCCATCACTTTCATCAGGGCCAGATCCTCGAACTCAGCGAGCACTCGGGGCCGGATGTCCCGAGCCCGAAACCACTTCTCGAGCTCCCGGCGCAGCACGGTATTCTCCGAAGGCAACAGCGCGGGCGCCTCGTTCAGAGAACCCGGGAATCCTCGCTTCAGCTTCCTCGCGAGCCCGGCTTCCGCGCAGAAAGCCGAGCCGGATTCGCCCAGCGAATGCGTGAAGGCCCGGAAGTTGGCGCTGGTGGAGGCGGGTTCGTCCGAAAGCACGAGGTCAAGACGATGCGCCGCGAGTTGGGCGAGGAGATCCTCAATCTTGCCCTCCCGGCAAATGACATGGACCGCGAGCGGCAGCGTGAAGACCGGCTTGAGGATCTCGTTCGTCACCAGCTTGGGCAGTGAGTCCGAAACGCCCACATGAAAGCGCAGGGCCCGCGCCCCGGGCCTCTGCTTGATCGCGCTCGTCAACTCCTGACCCAGGGCGAAGATTTCCTCGGCGTAGTCCGCCACGATCTGGCCGGCTTCGGTCAGCCGGTTGTTTCGCCCCTCCCGGCGGAACAGCTTCTCGCCGAACGCCTCCTCCAACTCGCGAATCTGCTCGGAGATCGCCGGCTGTGAGACGTGGAGCTTCTCCGCCGCACGCGCCAGTCCACCAGCCTTGGCCACCGCCCAGAAATAGCGGAGGTGGTGATAGTTGAGCCATTCCACGGAGACCGAGGATCCTTCGGAATCCCCGAAGCGTCGATTCGGAACGTCGTCTTAGTCGCATCCAGCTGCCGCCTCCATGATAGCCCCGTGAGCGCGCCAGGGTCGCCGCTCCGCTCGAGATCGCTAACCGACGAACGATCCCAGCGGCCCGACGGACCCCAGCGCCATCATGTCCCTAGATCTACCGCCACCATGAGAATCAATCTGCAACACCTGAACCTCCGCACGAACGACGCGCTGGACCGCTGGGTCGAGGAGGCGCTTCTCGACCTGGGCGAGACCCGGCAGATCGACGTGGCCAACGTGCGACTCGAACGTCTGACGGAATCCAGCCCGC
This sequence comes from Verrucomicrobiales bacterium, assembly GCA_020845805.1. Lineage (GTDB taxonomy): Bacteria > Verrucomicrobiota > Verrucomicrobiia > Limisphaerales > CAIMTB01 > CAIMTB01. Next base: position 9,192 of record JADLFD010000519.1, read on the forward strand.
CCTTCGTCGTCGCCATCCACCTCGTCACCCCCGGGCCGGACGTGTTCACCCGGTGCCAGGACCACACCCTGCGTGCCGCCTTTAACAAGGCCCTGGATCAACTCCGGCAAACGGTCACCCAGCGCGCGACCAAGCGGTCAGGAAAGACACCTGGCCTGCGCCGCACCCCGGCCACCGCCCGGGCCGTGCGTTCGCGCGCCACCCGGCACCTGGCCAAGGCCTGACCGTCCTCGAAAGCCCCTGACCCCCATAGACCCCCTCACGCAGATCAAATTCGGCAGACACCGACGGTATATCGCATTGGCCTATGACTGAAACACTCTGGCTGTGGATCGGCTTCAACGTCTTCATCCTCGCGATGCTCGCGCTGGATCTGGGCGTCTTTCACCGGAAGTCGCACATCGTCTCCCTGCGCGAATCGCTCACCTGGACCGCGGTCTGGGTGGTGCTGGCCATGCTGTTCAACCTCGGTGTCTGGCACTACGCCGGTTCGACGAAGGCGCTGGAGTTCTTCACCGGCTATCTGATCGAGAAATCGCTGAGCGTGGACAACGTCTTCGTCTTCGCGCTGCTGTTCTCGTACTTCGCCGTGCCTCCGACCTACCAGCACAAGGTGCTGTTCTGGGGCATCCTGGGCGCCCTGGTCATGCGGGCCATCATGATCGCAGTCGGCGCCGCACTGATTACCAAGTTCGCCTGGATCATCTACGTGTTCGGAGCCTTCCTGATCATCACCGGCGTCAAGATGATCGTGAAGCGCTCCGAGGAGATCCATCCCGAGAACAACCCGGTCGTCCGCTGGTTCAAAAAACTGATGCCGGTCACCGCGGAATACCGTGGCGACCGCTTCTTCGTGCGCGAACAAGGCCGGCTCGCCGCCACCCCCTTGTTCGTCGTTTTGCTGCTGGTCGAAATCACCGACCTCATCTTCGCCGTGGATTCCATTCCGGCGATCTTCGCCGTCACGCGGGACCCGTTCATCGTCTACACCTCGAACGTGTTTGCCATCCTCGGGCTGCGCTCACTCTATTTCGCGCTCGCCGGGGTGATGGACAAGTTCCACTACCTGAAGATCGGGCTGGGGGTCGTGCTCTCCTTCGTCGGCCTCAAAATGATCCTCGCGCACACCGCGTGGAAGATCGACACGCTGGTCTCGCTCGGGGTGATCGTGGCCGTGCTCGCCACCAGTATCGTCTGGTCCCTCCTGCGACCCCGTAAAACCGCCGCCCCCGGCGTGGTGCCGAGCCCCTGACCGCCTCCGCCTCATGATTGGCCGAATCCTCCAAACCACGCTGTTTCAGCGAAGCATCGTGGGGGCCATCGTCCTGGCCGGCATCGTGGCGGGCCTGGAGACGAGCCCGGCCCTGATGAACCAGTACGGCGCCCGTTTCGCGGTCCTGGATCGTCTGATCCTCGGCCTCTTCATCCTGGAGGCATTGCTCAAGATGGCCGCGCACGGACGCCACCCGTGGCGCTACTTCCTCGACGGCTGGAACGTGTTCGATTTCCTGATCCTCGTTCTGTGCCTCATCCCGGTCGGAGGTCCGTTCGCCTCGGTCTTTCGCATGGCACGCGCGCTGCGCCTGTTGCGCCTGGTGAGCACCCTGCCGAAACTGCAACTGCTGGTCAGCGCCCTGCTGAAGAGCCTGTCCGCGATGGGCTATGTCGGGCTCCTCCTGGCCCTGCTCTTCTACATTTACGCCGTGGCCGGCATCCACCTGCTGGGCGGGGCGGATCCCCAGAACTTCGGCACCTTCCCCGCCGCGCTCCTGAGCCTGTTCCGCATCGTCACTCTGGACAACTGGGGTGACCTCTTCCTCCGCGCCCTCGAGGGCGTCTCGGGTGTCAAAGTCACGCTCTACTTCGTCAGCTTCATCGTGCTTGGAACGATGATCATCCTGAACCTGTTCATCGGCATCATCATGAACAGCATGACCGAAGCCCACAGCGAACAGGCAAAGGACGAACCTGCGCCCCGATCCGGGACACCCGACGAATCCATCACCCTTGCCCGGCTGGCCACCGCCACCGAGCAACTGGCCGTGGTTCAGACCGCCCTCGCCGAACTCCGAGAGGAATTGCGACGACAACGGCCTCCCTCCACGACATGAGCAGTGGCGTCGTAGGACCCGAAACTCCGGTGATGCCGACGTATCCAGAAGCGCTCGCCTGTCCGAAACCTGGGCCATGGCGAAGATCCTGAAACCTCATGGAACTGTTTACCGCGCTCAGCTCCAACCTGCTCTCCCCCGCCGTCCTCTTCTTCGCCCTTGGTTTGGTCGCCGTTCTGGTCCGGTGCGACCTGAAATTCCCCGAGCCGCTCTACGTCGGGATGACGATCTATCTGCTCGTGGCCATCGGGTTCAAGGGGGGCGTGGCCATCGCCGAAGCCGGACTCGGCCAGGTCTGGTTGCCCGCCTGCGCCGCGATGCTCCTGGGCGCTCTCATTCCCGCCTGGACCTATCCCGTGCTGCGTTTCGGAGGCAAACTTCCCGCCGTCGATGCCGCCGCCATTGCGGCGCATTACGGATCGGTGAGCGCCGTGACATTCATCGCCGCGACGAACTACCTCAATGCGATCCAACAGCCCTACGAAAGCTACGCCACCGCCTTCCTCGCCGTGATGGAATCACCGGCCATCCTGGTCGGCGTCGTGCTGGGCAAACTCGCGACGACCCGCGCCGGCCTGACCGATCTCTCTTCCATCAAATCCGCCGCGCACGAAGCTCTGTTCGGACGAAGCATCTTTCTCCTCATCGGCTCCCTGGTGGCCGGCGCGTTGTGCGGCAAGCCAGGCATGGACAAGGTCGAAGCCTTCTTTGTCACCCCGTTTCAAGGCGTGCTCGCGCTGTTCCTGCTGGAAATGGGCACCGTGGCGGGACGACGCCTGGGAGACTTGAGAAAGGTCGGTCCGTTCCTGCTCGGCTTCGGCGTGGGAATGCCCCTTCTCCACGGCACGCTGGGAGTGTGGCTGGGGCAACTGACCGGCCTCGAGCTGGGTGGCGCCACGCTCCTGGGAGTGCTCGCGGCCAGCGCCAGCTACATCGCCGCGCCCGCCGCGATCCGCATGTCGCTGCCGGACGCCAATCCCACCCTCTACCTGACCGCCTCCCTCGCGATCACCTTCCCGTTCAACATCACGCTCGGCATCCCGATCTACTTCGCCATCGCGAGATGGTTCTACCCCTGACATGAAACTGCACCCCATGAAGCTGGTCACCGTGATTTGCGAGGCGCACGCACGGGGCGCCGTGACCAAGCTGCTGCGCGAGGTCGGCGCACACGGCTGGACGCTGTTCGAGGTCGAGGGCGATGGCTCGCGCGGAAACCGGCCGGCCGACATCCCGGAGTTCGCCAACCTCCAGATCGAAGTCATCGTGCCGCCCGACGTAGCTGCCAGCCTGCTCGGCCGCCTCGGCACGGACTACTTCCCGCGCTACGCCATGGTGGCCTTCGAGTCCGACGTGCGCGTGTTGCGACCGGACAAATTCTGATCCACCGCCTGGTGGAGAGAATCCCGCCACCGCAAGCCCATGACCCGGCCACTAATCCCCCCGGAGCGCTTCAGTAGGGAGGATCTGGCTCACCCGGCGTGACGGAATCCAGGACGCCACGGCGGCCAGCAACAGCAGGACCATCAACGAGACCAAAATCACCAGGCCCATATCGCCCTGCATCGCGGGCAGCATGACTGCCAGGAGCTTGGCGAAGCCAAAGGCCCCCAGCACCCCGGTCGCGATCCCCACCGCCGCCACGCGCACCCCGGACCCGACCACGAGCCCGACCACATCACGAATCTGCGCCCCCAATGCCATCCGGATGCCAATCTCCCCGGTGCGCTGGGCGATGGTCCTTGCCATCATCCCGTAAATGCCAAGCAGGGCTAGAAAGACGCCGAGCACCGCAAAGGCCAGCAGCAGCCTCCGCGCCATGTCGAACTGGGAGGTCAGGCGGGAGATCAGGCGATCCGCTCCCATGAGCTCCCGCACCTCGAGCCGTGGATCCAGTTCCCGCAGTGCCGCCCTCACCGCCGTCACGATGGAGGCTGTCGCCGCCCCCTCGCTGTGCTGCACCGCGAGCACCACTGCTCGACGCGAGTGCTGGGCCAAAGGTCGGTGAATCTGCCACGTCTCCACCGGGTCGGCGACGTCCGCCGAACGCGCATCCTCCACCACGCCCACGACCTCGAACCAATCCGGCACAGTCGACCCCGCCGGCATCACTCGCCCACCCACGGCATCCCGCCCCGGAAACAACCGGCGCGCGAGGCTTTCACTCAGAAGCGCGACCCGCGGAGCCTGAGGGCTATCCGCATCGGTGAACCCACGGCCGCGCACGAGTCGGCTGCTCAGGACCTCGAAATACTCCGGCGTAATCTCATTGAGAAAGACGCGCGACTCCGGGCCGCCACGGGTCTCCCCCCCCTCCGCGACATAGTGCGTCCAGGTGCGAAACCCGAGGAACGGCACCTCCGTGCTCAGACTCGCCGATCGGACACCCGGGACGCCTCGCAAACGCGTCAGCAACTCCCGTTGCAGCACCGCCAATCGTTCCTCGGTGGGATAGGCATCGGACGGCACCGCGAGCCTGCATTGAACCACGTGGCCCGACTGCCAACCCAGATCTTCACCGAGCCGGTTCATCGCGCCGCGCACGAAGAAACCCGCCCCCGATAGCAGGATGAGTGCGGCCGCAAACTGGGCACCAATAAGGCCCCGGACGAGCCGCGACTGGTGGCGCCCCTGCGTCGCACCGCGCGTTCCGCTCTGCAGTACCGCGTTCGCGCGAATCCGCAGCGTGACCCAGGCCGGTCCCACCCCAAAGAACACGACTGTGGCAAGCGACACCACCGTCGCAAAACCCAGCACCCGCACGTCGAACGGGAATTCCACCGTGGGACCTCCCCCGCTGCGGATGAGCTGGTGCAACCACTGCGTGGTGCCACGCGTCACCACCAGCGCACCGAAGCCGCCCAGCGCAGTCAGGATCCCCGCCTCGAGGATCGCCGGCCTCAACAGTTGCCGCCGGCCCGCGCCGAGCGCGAGCCGCACCGACAACTCGCGCGCCCGTTCCACGGTGCGCGCCAGGAGAAGGTTGGCGAGGTTCGAGCACGCAATCAGCAGGACAAACCCCGAGAGTCCCAGGAACATGGCCAGGACAAACCGCCCCGTCGGGCTCATGCCCGCCTTCGGCATGCTCTCCGCCAGCCAGCGCGTGCCCTCTTCCTCCGCCGGGTTCTCGGCAACCACCCGCGCACCCCACGCCACCACGTAAGCCTCGGCCTGGGAGGGCAGGATGCCAGGTTGCCGTCGTGCAATGATGTTCAACCGCCGGGTCTGACGATCCACCGCTCCCGCACCGTCCAGGATGAGCGGGCTGAAGACGTCGACCTGGTTGAACAGCCGATGATCCGTGGCGGCCGGTGGCAACACTCCCACAATCTCAAATACCTGACCCCCGCTGCGCAGCGTCCGGCCGATCACATCGCTCGACCCTCCGAACCGTTCACGCCATAGCCACCGGCTGATCAGCACAACCTGATGGTTGCCCGATTGCGACTCCTCCTCCCGAAAACCGCGCCCCACCTCGGCCCGCACCCCGAGCACTTCGAACAAATCCGGCGTGACCTGAACCCAAGGCGTCGGTTGCTCCGAATCGTCGAGCGTCTGGTTGGTCCGCTCATACGCCGCCACGCGAAGTGCCGCGCCCGACTCGCGCCGGAACTCCAGAAAGTCCGCCATGGCGAGACGGCCATCCCCACCCTGGGGCGTCACCCGTCGGATCTGCGATAGCTCCTCCGCCGCCGGAAAGGGCAACGGTCTCAACAGAAGTGAATTGATGAAGCTGAACATCGCCGTGTTCGCGCCGATGCCGAGGGCGAGGGTGACCACCGACACCAGGACGAACCCCGGCCTCTTCAGGAGCTGGCGCAGAACTAGGCGAAGGTCGTGATGCATTCGTGGAACGGGCCGAACGAGTGAAGCGAAATGAAGCACGCGCTCCAGCCCAACCCGTGGTTAGCATCCCCGATGCCAGAAACTGCCGGCAACGCTGCCGCCCGGAGAACCGCGGCAAACCCGCTGCAATGCAGCCACCACGGAACCGCACCAGCCCGCGCGGGCTCCGGGACCGGGATGCTCCGCTCCCGAATCCGGGACAGGGCGACGACGCGACTGACCTCGATGCCAACGTCCGGGGTCGCCAAACGAAAGTGGCATGGAACCCACGAAGGGGATGCTCAAGAAGATGCTGCGCACCGCAGGGCTCAAACCTGCGACTCCCTCCATGTGAACGAATTCCAAACTGTTCTCGGTACATAGGGCGACGGCAAGGCAACCCCGCTCTCCCCTATTCCCCGATGGATCATTTATCGAGTTCAAGGTCCTGTCGTCTTCGGAACTAGAGTTTCGGCCATACTGGGCTTCATGGGATCCGCTCACGCCATGTGATTTTGAAAACCGCGTGCTATGACCTGACCGCGTTGCCCCCATGCACTCATGCAATGAATCGAGCCCAGAGGATTTGGCACCAGCCGAAGAACCTTCAACTCAAGGCAGCGTTCGCCTTCAATTATCGCTCGTCGTGAATTGATCCGGTTGTGACCCCGAGCTCCACGAACTCGAACAGCGGGCAGAATTCAACTGCCGCCATTTCACATGGGGCTCACTTTAAGGTTTCGCGGGGGGGCCGGAAAAAATAATTGCGGCGGGGCCGGTCGAGACAACTCATTCGTCGTACGCTGAAACTTCCACCCGGGGATTCGCAAACCTTGTCCGTCTAGCTTCATCACGCCCGCACGGGCCCTCCAGTCAGACAGCCACCCTGTGTTGGTGCTTCCCCCACTCATCCATTCGACCTGCAAGAGCTCTGGATTCTCTACCCTCTGAATATGGTAGGGAATGCCGAACTCCAACCGGCCGACGGAGGCCGAATTTGCCTGACCAGATCGCAGTTCCACCGCCCCGGGCTGCGACGGAATACCGAAAAAGAGCACCCAGTCACCCGGTTGAACCGGCCCTAAGCCCCCGCCCGAGGGCCCGGAGCTCCGAAGGCTAAGCTCAGCGGGTGGAATCGAATCCAGGAGATTGGTCGCACCCACCTGGGAGGCTGCGAGCTGGCGGCGTGCATCCGCGAGCAGGATTCCCGCTTCCGTCAGTTTGGATTCCGCTTCGGCGAGCAGGAGATTGGTTCTCGAGAGATCCGCCGTCAGGACCTGATTCGCGGCAGCCAGTTCGGCGTTGGTCAGGGTCAACGACGCCACTTGAATCCGGGTCGGTGCCGAGACGAAGGCCTGCTCGATTCGACCGACAGCACCGACGATCTCTCCGAGCGTCCCCCGGGCCCGGCAAGCCTCCGCCTGGGTGAACCGGAAACCCGCCTCGATCTCGTTCCCTAGTCCGTAGCTGGCTATTCCCGCCAGACGATATGCCTCAGAGGCATCCTGAATCCGCGCGTCCCGCTGCGAGTCGTCCCGGATTCCCTCGTCCAGAGCTTCCTTCGCCGCCCGCAAAGCGACTTCGATCGCTTTATCGAGGTTCCAGTCCAGGAACTCCGCCTGGGCAACCTCCAGCTGGGTGCCGCTCTTCCGTTTCTCGTCGATCCACGCTTGCACGACCTTCCGGACCTCCTCCTCCGTCACCGCAAACTGGTCCGCGATCCGGCGAAACTCGTCCTGGAACGACTCCTTCCGCATCGCACTTCCAGGCGATGAACGCAGGACTGCTTCCCCCTGGATCCGCAGCACCTCCGCCACCATGTCCTCGAGCTTCCGACTTTGCGCTTCCTCCGCCAGAGACCGCCGTGCCTCCACCTCGGCCCGCGCCTCGGCCCGGCGATCCATCATCGACAGAAATACGAAGACCAGGATCAAGACCAAGGCCAAGATCACCCAAGGTCCGATGGGCACCTCCCGCAGCCCGGAGGGTCCAATCGAACTAGCTTTGAGTATTTCACTTCTCAGCTCGGCTCGGTTCGCGACTCGTCGGTATTCGACTCGATTCTCCCGGGATACAAGATCTTGCCGGTACTTCTCCTGAAGCTCGTCCGTCTTCTTCCGACGTCGGCGATCCTCGTCGGTCTCCAACTCCCTTCCGCTCGCATCTGGCTCTGCGTAGTCAAAGCCTTCCTTACAGAGGAAGACGTGCACCGGCATCCCCATCCCCAAGGCAAGCTCCCGTTCCAACTGCGTGTAGCTCTTGCCAGACTCGTGTCCGGTCTCCTTCCCAAAGCAACGGCCTACCACATGAATCATGGCATGGCACAGCCGGATCTGCCCCTCCAGTTTGCGGGATAGCTCCACCCCACCAATCCCCGAGTGGCTCATCTCCACTGGCAGACATTCCTTGGTAATCAGGACCTCGACGATGTCCTTCCGGGTGGGACCAAGATCTGATGTCGCCGCGCTCACAAAGACTCGCGGGGCGGGAGGACGCCGCGTGGGCCACCACACGATTCTCACAGCGAGGATGGTAGGTGCGCACCATCGACTCGTGCCACCGGAAAGTGGCTCGAAGGCAGGCAAAGGCAGCGAACACTGACGGATGACGTCTGGCCTTCCCTTTGGTCAGCTCCACGGCAAAGCGCCCTCATCTCCACCTCCCCACCGCCCTCTTCCAGAGTCCCGGCACCCTGAGCACCTCGAACACATAGGGGGCGACATGTACCCATCGCGTCCGCTGCTCCAATCGTCGGGCGTCAGCTCTGCCCGGGAGGTCAGCGTGCTGGGATCGTCAAAACAAGCGGAAGCGAACCCTCGAGGAACCGGCCAAGGAAGATGGTGCGCACTGCAGGGCTCGAACCTGCGACCCCTTCCGTGTGAAGGAAGTGCTCTACCACTGAGCTAAGCGCGCAACCGGCGTCGCGGAGACCGCAACGCGGCGGAAACTATAGGGCCCAC
>JADLFD010000520.1 GCA_020845805.1 Verrucomicrobiales bacterium
ACGCCCTTCATTCTCACCGCGCTGTTGTCGGCCTTGACGACGTTCATGCCGCCTTGGTGGGCCATGTTCTGCGCCCGGTGATAGGGAATCTCCCAAATCAACACGGCACGAGTGGGGCTTCGGACATCGGTGGCTTTGCGACCACTGATCGGCTTCTCACCATAGGCCGCCTTGTGAGGATCGTAGTAGATGTGATTCCAGACGTAGCTGACGCCGTCGTTGTCGAAGAAGAAGTCCCGCCCGAAATTGTCGTCGTTCGAACCCTTGACCGCGATCTTGGTGCTGAGAGCGGAAGGACACGCGTACAGGCCGTAAGCCGGGCGGTACTTGGTGCGCTGGGCGGTTTTCGGTTTGGCGGTGTTGGTACCCAGATACGGCTGGAACAGGTCCGGCATGTACTTCTCCCCGATCTTGAAGCTTTCGCCCCATGCCTTGCCCCAGTTGAGCATGCGCGGAAGGTGGTCATTGAAGTCGCCGGTATACAGCGTCGCAGCCAGGCCCAGTTGTTTCGTGCTGTTCAGGCAGTACGTCTGGTTGGCCTTGGCCTTGGCCCGAGCCAACGCGGGCAGGAGCATCGACGCCAGGATGGCGATGATGGCGATGACCACCAGGAGTTCGATCAGGGTGAAACCCTGGCGGACAGGCCTCCCGATTCCCGCGTCTCCAGCCCCGAGGGACGCGCCGCCTGAGCGAACGTACCGTTCCATAAGTCTGAATCTGAGAGGGCATCAGAACACGGGAGAAGCGCAACGGTATTCCGTCGCCATTTCGGCGGGAGGCCGAATCCTCGCCGTTGGAGGAACCGAAAGGACCTCCTCGTCCACCGGGTTATCGGTCTGCTTCGGCCCGGTCAAAAACCGACAACCATCCTACCGCGCGCCTTCCCTAGACTGCTGGGACGCAATCCCACTCTGCCCCTTTCTCCCCGCCGGGTGATCTCGGCTCGGCCGGCGGCCTTTCCGACTGCGAGGGCGTGGCGTGGCGTACCGCAAGCCAACGAACCCTTCACGGCGCCCCGGCCGATCCTCCCGAGCCCACCTCAGAAGCCGATCCCGAAGGTCAGGCCGATCCAATGGGCCTGCACCTCGACCGACGCATCCGCGTACTCTCCCGAGAGAATCCGCTCGCTGGTCAGATCCTGGCGGCTGGGTAGATTCCATTGCCACGCCAGATCCACCGACCAGGCACGCCGCTGATACCCGACGCCCGCGGCCACGGTGTGCTCGAAGATCGCGGCGGTCAGTGGCGTGAGTGTCGACGAGGGCACCGCACTCTGAGCATAAGCGTACCCGGCCCGCATCGTCCACGCGTCGGAAGGCATCCATTCCACACCCAGACGCGCCACCCATTGGTCGTTCCAGTCCAGCGGCGCCACGTCGGTGGCATGATCCCGTCCCAGAAAGGAATTCAGGTCCGTGTTGTTGCCGCGCGTGAGGTCAATGCGGAGCTCATCGAAGGCGGCACTCCAATCGATCCAGTCGCCCTGCAGGGAAATCCTCCAGTTCGCCCGCGGCTGCCAGGCCAGTCCGGCGCTGACGATTTGGGGGAACCGGGTGGTCACATCCGCGTCATAGGAAAAGTCCGGGCGTACACCTGCAAACGCGCCGCCCAGGGCGGTCAACTGCTCCGCCGCGTTTCCGTCCGCGGTACCCTGGGCATGGATCTTCGATGGGCTGGTGTACGACAGTCCGATCTGCAGATTCTCGCAGATACGGCCATGCAGGCCCACCTGGGCATTCCACCCGTGCCCTTCGGCGTCGAGATCGAGCAAGGTCTTGAAGCCTTTGAGAACGGGCTCGCTCTGGAAGGTGTACGGCGCCTCCAGTGCATTCCGGTTGTACAAGTGGCCGCCGCTCACTCCGACCGACCAATCCTCATCAAACCGCCAGGCCACCCCCAACGCGGAACGCAGCAGCAGCAGTTCGGAGAAGTGCCGGCGCATTCCGTAGGTGGTGGCCCCGCCCAGGCCTCCCAGAGCATCGGGATACGTCCAATCGGCAGAGAGCGCCGCCATGGAAGCGATGGACAGGCCCGCAGCCCACTTCCCGTTTCCCAGCGGCATGGCGAAGGCGGCGTCCCCCACGACGCCAGCATCCTCCATCGACCGTGCCCCGGCTCCGGCTTTGTCGTAGTCCGCCTCCACGAAGCCGCCGACGACGCTGAACTCGGCCCGAGCCGAGGGGAGCATGACCAAGCCGGCCGGATTTACGGTCATGGCTTCCAGGCCGCGCTCCGGGGTGGCGACGGAAGCACCAGCCAGGCTCATGCTGCGCGACCCGGCGCCCTCCCGGAACAAACCGGCCGCCCCGCCGTCCCGCGGGGAGAGCAGCACCCCGAAGACAACGGTGCCCAGCACGACCGACCCGCGGCGTGAAGGCCCCCGGGTTCAGGTCTTTCGGAGCGCAGACGATTCTTCCAGTCATGATCAAGAAGGGTTCCTCACGCCCGCCACCGAGACCAGCCGATTCCCCGTTGGACCGCGCCGCAGTTTCGAGCCGGACGCGGCCGACCGAGGACTCGACGTGACCCCGGCCCACGGCACTCCCGCCGACCGCATCGGCCGATGCCGCGGCGTCTTATGAGGATCCTGGCCGCTCTTCCCTCATGGGAAATCGACCTGCACCCGGTAGAAGAAGTGTCGAGGAACCCGATTCGTGTCGTGGAGCAGCACATCCTGACCCGAGGAGAGCGCCGGAGTACGGAGGATCTCCGACCAGGACATGAAATCGGC